>CAIOCH010000055.1 GCA_903856525.1 uncultured bacterium
GGTCGGAAGCCGGTGGGATTCCCGCGCGCTGCGAGCGCTGCGACTACCACCTCGCGGGCAGCACGGTCGGCGACAACTGCCCCGAATGCGGGTGTGCCGTCGAGCCGGCGCGTTTTTGCGGCGCGTGGTCGGCGGCGTCCGGGCGTCGGCGCTTCACGGCCGGAGCGTGGGTGATGGCGTGCGGCGCGGCGTCGTTCGCGCTGGTGACGGTGCTTGTTCTCTTGTCCACGGGTGGGATGGCGACCACGGTCGGCGTTGCGTACGTCGTGGGCCTCGTCGTCTCGCAGGTGACGCTCCCACTCGGGATGTTCGCGATGGCGCGCCATCCGGCCGACGCGCGGCGACGCACCATCGGTGCATCCGCGGCGGCGGTGCGGATGCTCGCCATGCTGGCGGTGCTCGCGATCGGGTTCCTTCCCGTGGTAGGGCGATCGGGCTCGACGCGCCTCATGGATGTCTGCATCGCCGTGATCGCCTTCAGCGACGTGGTGTTCGCGTGGTCGATCGAGCATGTCGCGCGCGGAACCCGCGTGGCGCCGATCCCGCGCGCCCGATGGATCGTGATGTGCGCGCTGGGCGCGCTCGCCGCCATCGTGTGGTCGCGAAGCGTCCTCGTGTCGCCGAGGCCACCCTACGGCGCCCTCATCTCCTCGGCGGTCTTCCTCGGATGGACGTCGGCGGAACTGCTCGCGCTCGCGCGGCGCATGCGCGCGCTGGAGCGGGCATGAGCCGCTGCATTCCGTGCGGCTACGACCTCCAGGGCCGCGTGGCGGGCGAGCGGTGCCCCGAGTGCGGGGCGCTGGTGCCGGAGCTGCAGCTGGGCGGTGCGTGGAACGACCCGACTGTCCGTCGACGGTTCGCCGTTGGAGCCTGGCTGGCGGTGGGTATCGCGCCGTCGGCTCTTCCCGGGGTGTTGGTGTCGTGGCTCACGGACTTCCATGCCATCTCGACATTCTGGATGGTCGTGGCACCACCCATCGTCTGCGCGCTGGCCGCCGTGGTCATGCTGGACCGCGGGCGACCCCAGCCCATCGCGAGTCGGCGTCCGACGAGCGGGCTGGCGCTGATCGGGTTGATTCCACTGCTTGCGCTCGGGTGCGCGATCGCGTCGACGCTCGACATCGGACGCAGTCGGGACACGGCGGGGATGGCGACGCTCTCGCTCATGCTGGTGTTTGCCGCGGTCATGGGCGTGGTGGCGGGGCGGATGCGGCGCGAGATCTCCGTCGTTCCGTCGATCTCCGCGGCGCTGGCGGTGGTCGTGGCCGCGTGCGTGCATCTCGCGCTGGGATTCGAGATGATCCTCGTGATCGACGATACCCAGCGACTCATCCTGAGCTTTGGATGCATGCTGTTCGCAGCACCGCTCGCGTTGCTGCTCGCGGGGGCGGCGTTCGCGGGGATCCACATGGAACTTCGACGGCGATTCGGAGGCACCGCATGACGCGCGCTCCCCGACAACTGCCGTGCCGCTGCGGCTATGACCTTCGCGGCCGGTTCGTGGGCGACGCATGTCCCGAGTGCGGCTGGGTCATCGACGCCCCCGGTCCGAAATGGTGCACGGCCGACTGCCTGCATCGGTTGGCGCGGATGTCGACGCTGGCGTGGGTTCCCTGTCTGTTGCTGCTCGTGGTGCCGGCGCTGTTCGTGCTGGGAGTGACGGCGTCGAGCTTCTCCGCCGGCGGCAGTGATCGCGGGTGGCTACTGACATTCATCGCCTTCCTCGTCCTCATGCCGCTGCAGATCGTCACGCAAGCCGTGGCCGTATGGCGGATGGCGGTGCCTGCACTCGGCGAGGCGCGGGTGCGAAATCTGCGCATCGCGATGGCGGCCCGTCTCGCGGCGTTCGGATCGGCGATGGCGCTGATCGTGTGGGACGCGGTCAGTATCGGGGCGAGGAGCGGGGGATTCGATGGGCTCTACATCGCCGCCTATCTGCTCGTGCCGCTTGTCGCGATCGGCTCCGACTTCGTGACCCTCGGTGTGCTCGGCTCGCTGCGCCGCGAGTCGTCGGCTCTCGTCCCAGGCTGGCACGCGGTGATGCCACCATTCGCGCGTTGGGCGCTCATCGGCGTCTATCCGCTGATCCTCGTGCCCTTCTTCGGCTGGTTCTTCGGGCCCATCCTGTGGACGGTCGCGTTGTCGATCGGCTTCGCCCAAGTGGGCGCGGTCGCCGAGGTCTGTCGCAAGCAGCTGCCCTGAGCCCGCCGCCCCATCGGTGCCCGGCACGTGTCATCCTGTGACCGGCACCGAACGGCACGTGCCATGCAGTCTCCGCTTTGGGCTCGCCGTGGGATGCAAGTCCATGCCAGATATGTGCTTGTGACACGAGTTCTGGCGGGCCAGTGGTGGTGCACGGCACGTGCCAGGCAGTGCCTGGCACTGACTGGCACGTGCCGTGCACCGATGGGGGGCTTGCTACGATCTCCGCCCTTCGCGGCCGGGTCTCGGCGCGAAAAATGAGGCGACACCGATGGCTATTCCGACCGACGCAGCAGCGCTCAAGAACCAGACCGTCCTTCCCCGCAACACGAACCAGGCGCTCGGCATCGGCCA
>CAIOCH010000056.1 GCA_903856525.1 uncultured bacterium
GACACGGTGCATGCGCCGGAAACGGTGCTCAGCACGCTGCCGGCGTGCACGGGCGTGCGCCGCGCCGACGTGGAGCGGGCGGTGCAGCGGCTCGTGGACAAGTCGGCGCCGCGGCATGGGGATCGCGCGGCGGACGCGCAAGGGCAGGACGCCCGCAGGGATCGGACGCGCACGCACATCGCCTCGTGGATCTTCTCGTCCGGCGCCTGGTGGATGCTGCTGTCGCTCGGCCTCGCGGTCGCGCTTGCGCCGCTGCGGCTCGGCTGGTTCCTCTACCGCCGCGGCCGCAACGCCGTGCGCCAGGGGCGCATCGACCGCTGCCACTGCCCGAACTGCGGCTACAACGCCAAGTACTCGATCCTGCGCGGCCGGTGCCCGGAGTGCGGAAGCGAGCTCTACGAGCGGCCGGATTGGTAGTCGGCCCGCACCTGACGGCCGGGTCGGTCACCGACGCCGGTCACCGACCCCACGCGGCGCGGAGGCGGGACTGCGCCTCGTCCCCCGCGATGATCCGGGCGCTGATCTCGGCGGCTTCGTCGGCAATCGCGTCATCGAGCGACCCGTCGAGCTCATTGAGCCAGTGCTTGGTGGCGGCGAGTGCCTTGGGTCCGCCCTTGGCAAGACGCTCTGCAAGCTGTTGCGCGGTGGCGACCAGATCCGATTCGGCGACGAGGTGCGTGGCGAGGCCGCGGCGGAAGCCCTCCTCGCCCGACATGGTGCCACCCGCGAGCAGCATCGCGCGCGCGGCGCCCGCGCCGATCTTCTTCATCAGCCATGGCGCGACGACCGCGGGGCAGATGCCGAGGTCGACCTCGGGGTAGCCGAGCTTGGCCTCCGCGTGCGTCACCGCGAAGTCGCAGACGACCATGAGCCCGCATCCGCCACCGATCGCCGCACCCTGCACGCGCGCGATGGTCGGAATCGAAAGGCGGCGGATGGCGCGCGAGGTGCGGGAGAGCGCGCGGAGCATCTCGCCCATCGCGATTGGATCGTCGGCGACCGCCTTGAGGTCCATGCCCGCACAGAACGACTTGCCCTCGCCTCCAAGCACAAGGACCCGCACGGAGGCGTCCCGCCCGATCGCGTCGACGGCCGCGCCGAGCTCGGCGATGAGCTCGCGCGAGAGTGCGTTGCGGGCCTCGGAGCGAGCGAGTTCAAGGGTGGCGATGCCGTTCGCGATGGACGTCTTGACGAGCATGGCGGGGAGGGTAGCACGGTATCTTTCCGACATGCTCCCCTTCGAAGTCCGCGACGGCGTCCATGTCATGTTCCTGCAGCCGAACCCCGAGAAGCCGCGCGGCGGCGTGGTGGTGCTCGACGCATGGCTGATCGGCGAGATCAAGGCCACGCTGGCGGCGATCGCCGCTGAGAAACCGAAGGGCTTCGTGCTCGCGAGCGCCTCGACGCGCGTGTTCGTGGCGGGCGCGGATCTCGCGGAGATCGACGCACTCGACGACGCAGGGCTCGACGCGTACCTGCGCGCGGGCGCGGAGGCGTTTGCGATGATCCCCGCGCTCGGTTGTCCGAGTGCCGCGGCGATCCACGGTGCGACGCTCGGTGGCGGGCTCGAGATCGCGATGCACTGCGATGCGCTCGTCGCCGCGCTACCCGCGGAAGGCGGCAAGCCGTGGCAAGTGGGGCTGCCAGAGGCTGGGCTCTGCATCTGCCCGGGCTGGGGCGGCACGCAGATGCTGCCTGCGAGGATCCTGCCCGCGCTCGCGATCGAGCGCACCGCGACGGGCGCAACCTGGTCGTGTCACGAGGCGCCGACATGTCTCTTCGATGCGCGCGCCGAAGCCGGCAGCGGCGCGGAAGGTGCGATCGCCGCAGCGATCAAGTGGGTCAAGGCGCAGGATGCGTCGACGGGTTGCTTTGCGTCCATGCATGCGCCGCGGCGGGCGATCTCTCCGCGGAGTGCGGCCGCGATCACGCCGATCTGCGCAGAGCTCGATCCCAAGGTCGGCGGCACGAAGCACGGAGCCGCGTGCATCGACGCGGTGCGCGTCGGACTCGCCAAGGGCTGGGACGCAGCGATCGCGTGCGAACGTGCGCACCTGGTGAAGCTGCGCCACACGCCGGAGGCGCGGGCGAAGCTGGATGGGTTTCTCAAGAAGTGATTGTGATGGAAATCGGATGAATGTCGTGGCGTCTTCTGGAGCAGTGGTATACTCGGTACGCGCGAGATGGCGCTCACTCAATCCACCCCCCTGTGGCCAACCGCTGCAGGCAGCAGGCCGCCGAAAGGCGGCTTCGCTTTCTTTAGCGCTCGCAACCTGCTTCGCAACTTGCTCGCTCTGGTGCTTGGACGCGAAGTGAGCGCTCGCGCTCCCTGTGGAGTCGCTCAGACCGCATGGACGTCGTGCTACCAATCCAATGGGCGAACGATTTCACCACGCGCATCGGACAACCGCTCCGGCAGAACGGATGCTGCGAGGTCCGTTCGGCGGATTTCCTTGGCAAACGATGCTGCTCGGGCAAGCCGCTGCGAACGCATGCCGGGCTGTGGGTTGATCAGTCCGACCGGTACACCACCCTCCACCTTTGCCGCATGCAACGCCCGAGCCAGATCAGAGTCGTTGCTCACAACCACTGCGCAAGGATGGCGGCGCGTGAGTGCGTGATGCACGAGATCGACCGCAAGATTCACATCGGTTCCCTTTTCGGTTGTCTGGATGACACTCACGAGATTACCCGCCTGCCCGCCAGGACCCTCGAGCGGAAGTCGTCGCACCGAGGAGACATGCGTACCAAGAACGATCGTGACCTGGGCTGCCACCCGCTGAGCACGGAGAAAGAGCTCATGGTTTCGCACGCTCGCGCCGTCCCCCCGCCGTGCGTGAAGAAGCGCCGTGTAGAGGTACACCTGCTCCACCGCATGCCGCGGACCCAGGATTCGCTGCGACATGCGCCGCAGGTCCACCCAGCGGATGCCGTGCGGCCGCGCCGCGCCGTAGTAGAAGTTGAAGCCGTCGATGTAGACAGCCGTGGGTACTCCA
>CAIOCH010000057.1 GCA_903856525.1 uncultured bacterium
TGCCAATCCCTTCGATCCCTTCGCGGGCCACAAGACCCTCATGTACTGGCCGCGCATCGCCTCCGTGCAGCGCGCAGGTGAGGCGGGATGCGCCGAGGCACTCTGGTTCAGTGTGACGGGGCACCTGGCGAGCGGCAGCGTGTCGAGCGTGTTCCTCGTCAAGGACGGCCGCATCCGCGTGCCGTTCGCGCGCGGCGAGGAGTCCGCGTCCGACGGCGCGCACGCGGCGGCCCCGTCGATGCGCCCGCCTGTCCTCCCGGGCTGCACCCGCGCCGCGATCATCCTCTGGGCCGAAGGTGGCGGCACCGGGGTCGGACGCATCGAGGTCGAGCGCGCGGCGCTCACCATCGAGGATGTGCTCGCGGCCGATGAACTGTTCCTCACCAACTCGAGCTGGGGCGTGATGCCCGTCGTGCGCGTGGAGCGCCACACCGTGGGCGCGGGCGTGCCTGGCCCGGTCGCGCGTGCCATGCGGGAGAAGTGGCTCGCATGAGCGCCACGGGCGGGCCATTTCCCGGCGGGTTCCGCGTGTTCACCCTCGGCCGCGATGCGGCGCAGCGGTTCCGCGTCCGTCCGCCGTGGGCGGTGCGCCCGACGGCGGGGCCGCTCGAGCGGGCGGTCGTGGCCATCCTCACCTTCCTGCTGGCGGTGCCGGTGGCGCTGCTGCTGCTCGCGCTCGGGATCGCGCTGCTGGCCGTGTTCCTCGGCTGCGCCGCGGTGCTGGTCGCGTTTGGCCTTGCCATGTGGCTGGTGCGCAGGATCTTCGGAGCGTCGGCGCCGCGCCGCGCGGGAACGGTGCCCGACGGCCGCGAGAACGTGCGCGTGATTCCGCCGCGCGACGGCATGTGACTTCCCGCGCAGCGCTTGCGCGCGCGACTTTCGGCGCGGCCGCTTCGCGCGTGATTGCCGCAAGGCCTTTTCGCGCGTGTGTTCCCGACGGGTTTCCGCGGGTTGTTTCCTCGCGTTTCCCGTAGACTGCGCCGACTTCGAGGACGAGCAAGATGGCTGAAGGAACAGCGCCCACAGCGAGCGGCGGGTCGGTGACCGAACCCGTGTTCGCGCACCTCCACCTGCACAGCGAGTACTCGCTGCTCGACGGCGGCAACCGCATCGAGCGGCTGCTCAAGCGCGTCAAGGAGCTCGGCATGGATGCCGTCGCGGTCACCGACCACGGCAACATGTTCGGGGCGATGGAGTTCTACCTCAAGGCCAAGGAGCTCGGCGTCAAGCCGATCCTCGGCATCGAGGCGTACGTGGCCGTCGACCGCGAGGGCAAGGTGGGCGACCGCCGCGACAAGACCCACACCGGTGAGAAGGACGGCGGCTGGCACCTCGTGCTCCTCGCCGAGGACATCACCGGCTACCGCAACCTGCTCAAACTCTCGTCCGACGCGTTCCTCAACGGCTTCTACTACAAGCCGCGCATGGACAAGTCGACCCTCGCGCAGTGGGCCGACGGCGTCATCGCCATCAACGGCCACCTCGGATCGTCGCTGGCGTCGCACCTCGAGGACTACCTGAAGTCGGGCAAGGATCCCGTGTTCTGGGAGCGCGCCGTCGCGGAGGCGAAGTGGCATGCCGCGACCTTCAAGCCGAACGCGAGGGGTGAGCCGCGCTTCTACATCGAGCTCCAGCGCCACGTGCCCGAGCAGGAGGAGATCAACCCGTATCTCCGCAAGCTCGCCCACGAGCTCGGGCTGCCGCTGGTCGTCGACAACGACGCCCATTTCCTCCGCGCAGAGGACCACGATGTCCACGACACCCTGTGCTGCATCTCGATGCAGAAGAACAAGGACGATCCGAACCGGCTGAAGTACCCGGAGGATGTGTATGTGAAGAGCCCCGAGCAGATGCTCGCGCTCTTTCCCGAGGACCGCGAGGCGGTGCTCAACGCCGGGCGCATCGCGGCGCGCTGCAACGTCGCGCTGCCGAAGGGCGAGAACCACGCACCGGTGGTGAAGGTCCGCCACCCCGGCGTTGGCCCGAAGTACGACGCGCGCAGGGATGGCGACCTCACGGAGTGGTTCAAGACCTACTGCCGGCTGTTCGAGACGCTGCCGTTCGATGCGACCAAGGACACGGAGTCGAGGGAGGACCTCAAGGACAGCTGCGACCGCGCGCTGCGCGACCTCTGCGAGGCCGGTGCGATCTGGCGCTACGGGCCCGAGGGCATCACGCCCCAGATCCGCGCACGCCTCGACCGCGAGCTCCGGATCCTGGCCGACAAGTCGATCAGCGCGTACTTCCTGATCGTGTGGGACTTCGTCAACTGGGCGCGCCAGCGCGGCATTCCCGCGAACGCGCGTGGCTCGGGCGTCGGCACGATGGCGGGCTACGTGCTCGGCCTCTCCAACGCATGCCCCGAGAAGTACGGCCTGCTCTTCGAGCGCTTCACCGACCCCGACCGCTCGGAGTACCCCGATATCGATATCGATATCTGCCAGGACGGCCGCGCCGCGGTCATCGACTATGTCCGCAAGAAGTACGGGCATGTGGCGCAGATCATCACCTTCGGCCGCCTCAAGGCCAAGGCCGCGGTCAAGGACGTCGCGCGCGTGATGGGACTCACGCCCGCGGAGGGACAGCATCTCGCCAACCTCGTGCCCGCCGAGCTCAAGATCACGCTCGACGAGGCGGTGCAGAAGGAACCCGAGCTCGCGAAGCTCATCTCCACCGACGCGCGGATCAAGCGCGTGTTCGACCACGCCAAGGGTCTCGAGGACCACGCGCGCAACCAGGGCGTGCATGCGGCAGGCGTGATCGTGGCCA
>CAIOCH010000058.1 GCA_903856525.1 uncultured bacterium
ATGCCCTGCGTGTCGCGCGCGGTGAGGATGGGCGATGCCGTCCACTTGAACACCGCGCACCAGAAGCGCACGCTCTCCATCGGATCGATCGAGCGCAGTTCGTCCCAGCCGATCGCGCCCGCGCCCACGGTGCGGCGGTCGTCGCCGCCCGCGATGATGGTGAGCGCGGCGCCGGTGGGATCGGCGATCACCGCGCGGCGGTCGAGCCCGAGGATGCCCGACGGCTCCACGCGCACCGAGCCGCCGCGGGCGAGCGCGATGTGGCAGACGAGGTCGACGCTCGGGACGCGCACGAACGTGTTCCACGATGGGTCGCGCCCGTGCTCGGTCTGCGTGACGCCGGCGACGTGCAGGCCATTGCAGAGGATCGTCGAGTAGCTGCCGGCGCCGCCGTGGTCGGCGGTGACGATGTCGTTTTCGAGCAGCGCCGCGAGGTAGGCGGCGCTCTCCTCGGGCAGCGGCGACTGCATCTCGTGCCATGACATCGTGCCCGGATCGACGGCGCGCGAGCGCGCGCGGTGCGCCGAGCGGAAGATGGCGCCGGGCGTGGATCCTGCGTCGATGGGCCCGCACGCCGGCTTGGTCTCGATCTCGAAGGGCCGAGGCGTGCCGCGGATCGCGTCGAGCATGGCGAGTCGCTGCGCGAGGATGTTGCCTTCGCTGGAGATCGCCGCCGCGGAGAGCGTCTGGTCCGCGGGCTGGCTACGGTGCGAATGGATATGCGCGGGCGAGTTGTCGCCGTTCCTTCGGTTCGCGTACATGTTGGATTCCCGGCGTGGGTGCGAGCGGGTCGGAGTGACGGGGCCGCGAGGCAGGCGGATCCGTCGCGGGGAAAAGCGCCTGCACGCCGCGGACCTTTCAGGATGCCCCATGGAGTCGCGCAAACGGGGCGATATCCTGCGCCGCGGAGATCCTCATGCACGACCCGTCGCCGATTCCGCCTCCTCCACCGGTTCCCGCAACGGCGCAGGCCTCGCGAGGACTGCCGCCGATCGTGATCGGACTCATCGTCGCGGGCGCTGCGCTCGCGGTGCTGGTGGGCCTCGTGCTGGCGCTCCTGCTGCCGGCGCTTGCGCGTGCGCGCGGTGTTGCGCGGGCGGCGATCGCGGGCGCGCGCGCCAAGGTGCTCGTGATGGAGGTGGAGCAGTACCGCAGCACGCGAGGCTCCATGCCTGCGCGCCTCGAGGATGTGGTGCCCGACCCCGCACTCCGCGCGGACCCATGGGAACAGTCGTACGAATTGCGCGTGGTGAACGAGGATCCCGTCCAGCCCGTGTACGAGATCTGGTCGGCGGGCCCCGACCGCGCGTGGCAGACCGGCGACGACTTCGTGGCGGCGACGAGTCCCGCACCGGCGCCGCCGCAGCAGTTCGCGCCGCCGGCGCCTTGATGCAGCGGGCGCCTTGAGCGCATCGTCGCACCATCGCGCCGGAAGGCGCGGAAAACAGCGGATTCGCGCCGCAGCGGATCGTCCGGCCGACGGTTCGAATCGCCGCGCCCCGCCGCGCTACAATGTGCCCCCGCATCGCACGGGGCGTAGCTCAGCTTGGTAGAGCGCTTGCTTTGGGAGCAAGAAGTCGTCGGTTCGAATCCGGCCGCCCCGATTTGAC
>CAIOCH010000059.1 GCA_903856525.1 uncultured bacterium
CGACCACTCGAGCGCGCGCTCGATCTTGGCGGGGATCGCCTCGAGCTCGCGGAGCAGGTTCGAGACGTACTCCTGCGACAGGTAGCGGCGGCGGCCGATGAAGGTCGCGAGCATCGAGTTCACGAGCACCTGGCCGGTGAAGGCCTTGGTGCTGGCGACGCCGATCTCGGGACCGACGCGCAGGTAGACGCCCGCATCGGTCTCGCGGGCGATCGACGAACCGACGACATTGACCACGCCGAGCGCGAGCGCGCCGCGCTGCTT
This sequence comes from uncultured bacterium, assembly GCA_903856525.1. GTDB lineage: Bacteria > Planctomycetota > Phycisphaerae > Phycisphaerales > SM1A02 > QWPT01. Next base: position 265 of record CAIOCH010000059.1, read on the forward strand.
GGCCTCCTGGAGGGCGGCGAGCGTGTCGGCGGTCTCGCCCGACTGGCTCACGGCCACGACCACGGTGCCGTCCTCGACGATCGGGTTGCGGTAGCGGAACTCGCTGGCGAAGTCGTGCTCGGCGTGCACCTTGGCGAGGTCCTCGAAGAGGTACTTGCCGATCATGCACGCGTGGAGCGCGGTGCCCTGGCCGACGAAGACGACGCGCTTCGCGTTCGCGAGCTTGCGCGCGTGCTCGCCCACGCCGCCGAGGCGGATCTCGCCCTTGGCGACATCGACGCGGCCCTGCAGCGTCTGCCGCAGCGCGCGGGGCTGCTCGAAGATCTCTTTGAGCATGAAGTGGTCGTAGTGACCGAGCTCGATCTGCTCGAGGTCGAACTCGAGCTCGCGGATCTCCGCGGTGATCTCGATGTTGTCGACGGTGGTGGTGCGGAAGCCGTCGCGGGTGATGCGCGCGACGGAGTAGTCGTTGAGCGCGATGGCCTGGGTGGTGTGCGACACGATGGCGCTCGCGTCGGACGCGACGACGTACTCGCCGTTGCCAACGCCGACCATGAGCGGCGAACCCTTGCGGGCGACCACGAGGACATCGGGTTCCTTCTCGCACACGACGGCGATGGCGTAGGCGCCGGTCACCTCGCGCAGCGCGGCCTGGACGGCCTTCTCGAGATCACCCTGGTAGAGCTCGCCGATCAGGTGCGCGAGCACCTCGGTGTCGGTCTCGCCCTCGAACACATGCCCCTTCTCCCCGAGGTACTTCTTGAGGGAGGCGTAGTTCTCGATGATGCCGTTGTGGATGATGGCGATGCCGTGGCCGAGCTTCGCGTCGTCGCGGTGCGGGTGCGCGTTGCGCTCCGTCACGCCGCCGTGCGTGGCCCAGCGCGTGTGCGCGATGCCGATGGTGCCCTTGAAGCCGCCGCGCTCGCCGATGAGCTTCTCGACATTGGCAACGCGGCCCACGGCGCGCGCGAGGTGCAGCTTGCCGTTCATCACGGCCACGCCCGCGGAGTCGTAACCGCGGTACTCGAGGCGCTTGAGGCCTTCGAGAAGAATGTCAGCTGCCTGGCGACGACCGATGTAGGCGACGATTCCGCACATGGGATGGGACTTCCTTTGCTGGCCCCGCCGAAGGGCGGGTGCGCGTAACTATCGTCCGATTGGCTGGTTGCCTTCGCCAAAGTGGCGGGAAACGGAGGTGGGTGGCGTGGGGAAGGACGCAAGTCTGATAACCCGACGAAACCCGACACGTATATGTATACGTCTCAGCCTGCCCCGAGCGGACGGAGGACTGCCTAAACCTCATGAACTTGGGACGCGACATCGCTGCGCGCGCTCGCGGCGACGATTGGACGCTCCAGGCCGACCGCCCGCCTCAGCCGTCGAGCCGGCGGAGGCGGATCGAGCGGACGCGCACCTCGGTGGGTTCGCCGCCATGGATCTGCACGCCGAGCTTTCCGCCCTTGGGGGCGTCGGCGGAGTCGTCGATCAGGGCCGCGGTCGGCTTGTCGTCGAGGAAGTGCTCCATGGTGTTGCCGCGCGCCACCACGCGGTAGGTGTGCCACTGGGCGAGGTCGGCCTGGATGCCGCCGCCGGTGATGGGCGCGTTCGCGCGCGCGCCGTCGGCGGCGATGGTGGTGCGGGTGCCGTGCTCGGCGACGATGCCGCGACCGCCCTCCTCGTAGAACATGGCCACGTAGTTGGCCGCGGGGTGGGCGTCGATCTGCGGACCGCGCAGGCGCACGGGCTCGAAGTCGGTGCTGCGGTACTGCACGCCGGAGTTGTTCCCGACGACCTTCATCACCACCTCGAGCTCGAAGTCGCGCACCTCGCCGTTCCACACGAGGAAGGTGTTGTGCGGCGCCGGCTTGCCGGCGGTGGTGCGGCCGACGATCTCGCCGTTCTCGATCGACCAGAACGACGGGTCGAAGGTGAACGCATCGAGTGCGCGCGGGTTGGCCTGCGATGCGGAGAAGAGCTCGAGGTAGCCGTCGTCGTCGAGCTTGGCGAAGGCGGGGTCGCTGGGATCGCCGCCCGCGCGCAGGAAGGCGAGGAGATCGAGCACCTCGCCCTCGGAGAGCGTGTCGAGCAGGTTGCCGAGCATGGGCGAGACCGGGCTCGCTGCCATCGAGGCGATGTCGGACTTGGCGATGGTGTCGCGCGCGTCGGAGAGCAGGCTGGGGCGGACTTCGATCGAGTCCTTGCTGTCGGCCATGATGCGGCCGGTCACGATGCGGCCACCCTTGAGCGTGATGTCGGTGTTCTGGTACTGGTCGCTCAGCGTCTTGCTCGGCTCCACGAGCGAGACAGCCATGTCCTCGAGCGAGAAGCGGCGCGAGACACCCGAGAGCTCGGGTCCGCCGCTGCCACCGATGCCGCCTGCGCGGTGGCACTGGGCGCACTGCGCTGCGCGGTAGGCGCGGAGACCCTCGTTGTAGTCGCGGCCCGTCGCGAGCTTGGGCCCGAGCGCCACGATCGACGCGACGGTCCAGGTGCGGCCTGGGCCGCGCGGCGCGACGATCGGGTCGCTGCCGCTCTTGCCCGCGGCGGTGGACGCGAGGAACTCGCGGTCGGCCTCAGGAGCATTGGCCACGAACTCCTCGGTCATGCGTGCGAGGAAGCCGGCGTAGGAGTTGCCGCCCGTGGCCTTGCGGAGATCCGCGACTGAGCGGGCGAAGCGCGTGCGGTTGTCGGCCGTCCAGCCGTTCTTGGCATCGCGCACCGCGTGCACCAGGCCGATCTTCTGCGTGGCGGGTGCGTTCGCCATCATGTCGGTGACGGCCTTGCCGTAGGGTCCGCCACGGGCGAGCAGCGCCGCGTCGATCTGCGTCGCGAGGCGCACATCGGGCTTGCCGAGCAGGTCGACCGCGACCTCGACCGCGCGCGGCGAGCCGAGCTTGGCGAGCAGCGCCGCGCGGTGCATGTCGAGCTCGTTCGCGTCGGCCACACCTTCCGAGGCGGGGAAGTGCACGAGCACGGCATCGCGCAGCGCATCACCGCCGCCGACATCGGTGGCCTGCGATGCAAAGCGCAGGAGCCAGAGCTCGCACGCGCGCAGCCACTCCTTCTCGAGCGGCGTGCCACGCACGGCGGATTCGAGGGCCGCGAGCCGCCCGGCGACGGGCGTGCCGTCGACGGCGGGCTCGCCCACGCGGCAGAGCGCGACGAGCGCGAGGATCGCCGCCTGCGGATCGGTCGCGGCGATCGCCCGCTCGCGCCACTGCGCAGGATCCTGGTGCTCGAGCACGATGCGCGCGGCGCTGCGGACGCCGGCGTCGGAGGACTTCAGGCCATCGAAGGCGAGCCCGACGGCGGCGGGACCGGCGGCCCACTCCATGCGTCGGTGGTACTTCTCGAGCTCGCGCCGCGCGACGAGCGCCGCGGACGGCTGCATGGGTGCACGCTTGATGGCGATGGGATTCTCCGCGCGCACGCGGAACACGGCGCTCGGCAGGTTGCGTCCGCCCACGGCGAAGTACATCGCCCCGTCCATCACCACCGCATCGGTGAGCGGCAGCGGACGGCCCACGACAAACGGTTCGATGCGCATCTGCGGCGACGACGCGTCCTTCGACTCCTCGGTGGGCCAGCCCGCCCACATCGTGCCGTAGGTCCAGTCGAGGAAGAACATCGCCTCGTTCCACGGCGCGGGGAACTGCAGCCCAGCAGACGCGAGCACGCCCGTGGGCGACGCGGGACCGACATCGACCGTCGGCGGGAGCGAGTCGGGGCTCCACGCAGGCCACTTGCCGCTGCCCGAGCGCCAGCCGAAGTCGACGCCGCTCGCGGCCTCGCACACGCGCGCGGGGCGGTACCACGGCAGGCCCATGTCCCACTCCATGTCGCTGTCGAAGGTGAAGGCGCGGCCGACCTCGTCGAACGCGACGTCATAGCTGTTGCGGAAGCCGATCGTCATGAGCTCCCACTTGGCGCCCTCGCGATCGGTGCGGGCGATCCAGCCGCCCGGCGCCATCACACCCACTGCATGGCCATTCGCATCCCACAGGCGCGAGTAGATGATGTCCTCCTGCCAGATCTTCGGCACGCGCGAGTCGGCGAGCGACTCCTCGGGCGGCGCGCAGTGGTTGCCGCCCACGACCCAGATCGAGCCATCGGGCGCAGCGACCACCTGGTGCGGCCCATGCTCGCCACCATCGCGCGCGACCGCGGCGAGCAGCTTCTTCTCGTCGTACTTGCCATCGCGGTCATTGTCGCGCAGACGCCACACGCCGCGCGCATCGCCGCCGCCCTCGTTCACCACCGCGAAGAGGTCGTTCTCGATGGCGAGGATGCCGTGCGCGCGGCCGATCTCGGGCTCGATGAGATCGATGGCGCTCGTCGTCGGGTCGCCGCCGTCGCCGCAGGGCGTGATGGAGAACATGCGCCCGTACTGCGCGCTGGCGATGAGCCGGCCGCGCCCCACATCGGTGGCGAGCGCGACGATCGATCCGCGCGACTTGGGCGCGACGTACACGAGCTCGCAGATGAAGCCCTTGGGCACGCTGATGGTGCGCGCGATGTCGGCGAGCGGGCCGGGCACCGCGCCAAACGCCTCGACGATGGCGTCACCCCATGGTGCGTCGCCGAGAGCGCCGATCACGGCGCTCGGCACAGGCGCGCCGGTGAACGCGCCGCTCGCCTGCCACGACGGATCGGTGACCGCGCGCATGCGCGTGCCGTCGGCCGCGGTCCAGTCGAGTTGCGCGCAGATGCCCGCGGGTCCGCCTTCGTTGCGGGCCTCGACCACGAGCTCGCGGACGCCAGCGCTCATCGCGCCGAGCTCCACGGTCACGGGCTCGGTCCAGTCGTTGGTTGCGGCGATCTCGCGGCCGTCGAGCAGCACGCGCGCCTTGTTGTCGGCGCTGATCACCAGTCGCGCGCCCTTGATGTCGGTGGCGAGGCGCACGCGCTTGGTGAAGACCGCCGCGTCGGCAACCTTGGCGCCCGGCGCCCAGATCCACGACGGCGTGTCGAGCTTGGGCTGCGCGGGCGCCGCCGGGCGCGGCGCTTCGTCGGGGCGCGCGGCGTCCATCGACGACTTCATGGTCTCCTGCGCGGCCGCGAGATTCTGCGTTTGCGCGCTGGGGAACGAGATCACCGTGCGGAGCGCCACCGCCAACAGGCCGGCGGCGGAGAGGAAGGCGACGAGAAGAAGCGCGGTGGCGGTCTTGCGGTCCATCGGCGCATCTTCGCTTTGCGCGCGCCGTTGGAAAGAGCCCCGCGGCAAACTCGGCGGATTTCGCCGAGCGCGCACTACCATGCTCGCCCGATGTCCAGCGATCTCTGGTCCCCGCTCCGCACCGAACGCCGCGCCAAGGCGGCGCCGCTCGCGGTGCGCGTGCGCCCGCGCACCCTCGACGAGATCGCCGGGCAGCAGCATTGCCTGGCGCAGGGCTCGCTGCTGCGCAGGCTGATCGAGCAGGATGCGCTCCAGTCGATGATCGTGGCGGGGCCGCCGGGCACGGGAAAGACCACCCTCGCCGAGGTGATCGCCGCGCGCACGGGCGCGTACACCGACCGCGCGCACGGCGCCACCACCGGCGTCAAGGACCTGCGCGACAAGATCGAGGGCGCCGCGCGCAGGCTCGGCGAGTCGGGCCGCCGCACGCTGCTCTTCGTCGACGAGATCCACCGCCTCGCGCGCAACCAGCAGGACGCGCTCCTCGAGGGCGTCGAGGCGGGCAGCGTCGTGCTCTTCGGCGCCACCACCGAGAACCCGACCTGGGCCGTTGCGCCGGCGCTGCTGTCGCGGTCGGTGGTGTTCAAGTTCCAGCCGTTGTCGGAGGACGATGTCGCGCGGGTGATCCGCCGTGCCATCGCGCATGAGGACGGCGTGGGCATTACGGGCCTCGTGGTCGACGACGACGCCTGCGCGCACTTCGCGCGCGCGTGCGATGGCGATGTGCGCCGTGCGCTGAGCGCCCTCGAGACCGCGGCGAGCGCCGTGCGCGGCAACGCCCTGCCGCGCATCGACCTTGCGCTCGCGCGCGCCGCGCTCGATGGCAAGGTGCCCGTGTTCGACCGCGACGGCGACGAGCACTACGACCTCGCGAGCGCGCTCATCAAGTCGATGCGCGGGAGCGATCCCGACGCGGCGGTCTACTGGCTCGCGCGCATGCTGGTGTCGGGCGAGGATCCGCGCTTCATCTGCCGCAGGCTCGCGATCTTCGCCAGCGAGGACATCGGCAACGCCGATCCGCGCGCGCTGCAGACGGCGGTCGCGTGCTGGCAGGCGGTCGAGCGCGTGGGCATGCCCGAGTCGCAGCTGATCCTGTCGCAGTGCGTGACCTTCCTCGCGGTGGCGCCGAAGTCGAACGCGGCGGCGTGCGCGGTGTGGGAGGCGATGGACGACGCGCGCGAGGCGCGCACGGTGCCGGTGCCGTTCACCATCGTGGACCAGACCAAGCGCCGCGCGGTGCGCACCGCCGACGACGGCACGCCGCTCGCCGAGGGCGCGGGCAGGTACGAGTATCCGCACGACCGCGCCGATGGCATCGGCACGCAGGACTACCTCGGCGTGGCGAAGCGCTACTACCGCCCCACCGACCGCGGGCTCGAGAAGGCGATCGGCGAGCATCTCGCGCAGGTGCGTGCGCTGCGCGCGCGGGCGCGCGATGGCGGGAGCGCGGGCGGTGGCGAAGGCACGAAGGACAGCAGCACGGGAGGCGGACAGCGATGACCGACGGCGCACGGCATGAGGAGCATCCGGTCGAGGGAGAGGCCAAGCGGTCGATGCGCGCGGCGATGCGCGAGGCGGTCGCCGCGGTGAGGCCGTTCGCGCGCGCGCGGCGCGCCGAGCGCATGGCGGCGGCGGTGCTGCGTTCGCCGGCACTGGCGGGCGCGGGTGGC
>CAIOCH010000060.1 GCA_903856525.1 uncultured bacterium
CGCCACCATCAAGGTGGTCGACCGCTGCGCCGCTGAGGAAGGCCTACTCAGCGATGCGGCCGGACCGCGCGCGCGGTGAGCGCGTTGGCCGCGGCGGCGTCGGTACCCGTGAAGCGTTCCGTCACGGGGTCCCAGGTGAGGGGCTTGCCCACCTCGTACCCGATGTTGCACAACTGGCAGATCGACGCGGTGCGGTGGCCCGTCTCGGCGGTGCAGATCGGGTCGCGCCCTTCGCGGATCGCGGCGTAGAAGTCGGCGATGTGCGATGGGTTGCGCGGCAGCCGCGCCTCGCCTGCCGTCGGCTCCGCCAGGATCTCGGGCGCATCCGGCGCGGCGCGGTCCTCGCCCCTGTACGCGCGCAGATGTCCGCGCGAGACCTCGATGGTGCCCTCGCTGCCGGTGAAGGTGCAGTCCGTCGGTCCGCCGTGGATCATCTCCACGCCGTTGGCGTACACGAAGCGCAGCCCGGTCTGCACTCCGTCGGCGGGCGGAACCACCTCGCGCGGCCCCGACTCGTCCATGCCCATCGCCCACTGCGCGATGTCGAAGTGGTGCGCGCCCATGTCGCCGAGGCCGCCGCTGCAGTACTCGCGGTAGTTGCGCCAGGCGGGATAGTGGCCGTGCATGCCCAGGGGGCAGAGATCGTGGTGGAAGCCGCGCATCGGCGCCTGGCCGAGCCACGCGTCCCAGTCGGTGCCTTCGGGCACGTCCTCTGTCGGGAGGTCGCAGGGCTTGGGTGGTGCGCCGACGCCGATGGTGATGCGCTTGACGGTGCCGATGCGACCGTTGCGCACGGCCTCCGCTGCGCGCGTGAACATGTGCCCGTACTCCGAGCGCTGCTGCGAGCCCGTCTGGAAGCGGATGCCGGCGGATCGCGCCGCGTTGGCGATGGCGCGGCCCTCGGCAATGGTGAGCGAAAGCGGCTTCTCGCAGTACACATGCTTGCCGGCCAGCGCGGCTGCGATCGCCGGCTCGGCGTGCCAGTGGTCGGGCGTGGCCACGATCACCGCGTCGACCGCGGGGTTCGCGATCACCTCGCGCCAGTTGGCGGAGGCAGCACACACATCCCGCTTGCGCCGCTCGTTCACCCGGCGCACGCCCTCCGCGGTGCGCGCGGCCACGACATCGGTCACCGCGATGATCTCTGCGGCATCGTCGTCGAGGAAGCCGCCGTACAGCTCGCGCCCGCGCACGCCGAAGCCGATGATCGCGAGCTGCATGCGCGAGTTGGCCGCGTAGCCGCGTGCTCGCAGGCCCGATGCGAAGAGCGGAGCTGCCGTGCCGAACGCCGCGAGCGCTGCGGCCGAGCCGGCGGTGGTGCGGAGGAACTCGCGGCGGGTCGCCGGGCGTTGGGAGGAGTCGGAGACTTCGCGCATGTGTGCAGCCTCGCAGGAAGGGCGGGGGGCTGCAACCGCGGGCATCGGCGGCGTGGTCGGTGTCACGAGCGACCACCCCGCCGCCTCTCGGCGGCGGGGCGGAGGCTGCATGCACTGCGGAGAGGATCCGTGGGGGAAACCGCGGGTGACGCCGTGGCCTGCCTGACTCAGAGGATCCGCAGCCTGCAGAGGCGAGCGGTGGTCTCAGATCTCCGCGATCAGGTGCCACCCCAATTGTTGAGCATGATCGCCAGGTCGGCCGCGGTGATGATGCCATCGCCGTTGAGGTCGCCCGCGGGCGGATTGGACGCGCCCCAGAAGTTCAGCAGCACCGAGAGATCGGC
>CAIOCH010000061.1 GCA_903856525.1 uncultured bacterium
CTTCGCCGCGTGGGCGCGCACCAACTACGGCGCCGAGCTCCTTCCCGAGGAGATCCGCGCCCTCGGGCGCGACGAGGCCATCGAACGCGTGCAGAAGGCCGCCATCCGCAAGTTCGCGGAGATCGACCTGTCGCCGATCGGCGCCTTCCTCGTGCCCGGCTTCGGCGCGCGGCAGCTGGCGCACTGGGCCAACCGCAAGTTCGGCACCAACCTCGACGAGAAGCTCTTCGGCGGCGCCACCACGCCCGCCGAGGCCGCCGACAAGCTCGTCGAGAAGGCGCGCGAGATCTACCGCCAGCGTGAGCTCGGCTACCAGGTCGACTTCGCCATCGAGTCGACCAACTCGATGCTGGCGCAGGATCCCGCGGGCGCGCTCGCGCAGTTCTGCGCCTACGCCAAGGCGCGCTACGGGCTCGCGTGGGATCCGACGGCCCTGCCGTCGAACGATCCGAACGAGCTGCGCCGCATGCTCATCGAGCGCGCCGAGGCGATCGGCGACGCCGACACGGGCGCGCGCGTGCAGGCATGCCTCGCCCGCGGCCGCGACGCCGACTCGATCGCCAGCTGGTTCGCCGAGGAGTGCCTGGTGCGCCTCTCGGAGAGCGAGCGCGGCGAGGCGACCACCGACCCCGACGCCTTCGTGCGCCGCAAGGTGGCCGACCTCGTGCGCATCGAGCTCACGCAGTTCGAGCGGTGGATCCTGCTGCAGATCCTCGACAACGCGTGGAAGGACAACCTCCACTCGATGGACCAGATCCGCGACTCGATCGGCTTCCGCGCCTTCAGCCAGAAGGACCCGCGCATCGAGTTCAAGCGCGAGAGCGCCAAGACCTTCAACGAGATGCAGGAGACGATCCGCGACCGCGTGACCGACATCGCCTTCCGCGGCCGCCTGTCGGCGCAGACCCCGCGCCCGATGCCCCGGCCGCAGGCGATGCCCGCGGCGGCGGCTCCGGCGCAGATGCAGGGCGCGGCAGCACCTGCGGCGGCGGCAGCAGCCACCGCGGTCCTGGCACCGCAGGCCGCACCGGCAGCACCGGCACCCGCCGCAGCACCGGCCCTCGGTACGGGCGCGCCCGTCGACCCCTCCACGCTCCCCGTGGTGGGCCGCAACGAGCCCTGCCCCTGCGGCAGCGGACTGAAGTACCGGCAGTGCCACGGCAAGAAGCCGGAGGCATGAGCGGCGGCATGTGACGCGTCAAAGCACAACTCCAGAAGGCCCCCGCTTGGGGGCCTTCTGTGCGTTTGCGTAGGGCGCTTGGGGCAGTTCCCAGGGCGTTCCACGTTCCTCGGCGCCGTCCCTCGACGCCGTCCCTCGGCGCCGTCCCTCGCGCCGTGCTTTGCTTCACCCGAGCCGCGTCGCCTGCCGATAAGGAGCGTCCATGGCTCCGCGTCCGGCGCCCGCTGCTTTGCCTCACGATCGCCCCACGGGCGATGTTGGTGCATTGGCGCGATCGCTGTTCACCGACGGTCCGCTGCTCGGGCGCCTGATGCAGCACCACCGCCACCGGATCGCGCCGGTCGCGCGCTGCCTGGAACTCGTTCCCGCGGGCGTCGACCTGCTCGATGTCGGCTGCGGC
>CAIOCH010000062.1 GCA_903856525.1 uncultured bacterium
GCGAACGCGACACCGAGGCCTCCGATGCCGATGCCCGCGAGCACGTTCGACGCGGGTATCGAGAAGCCGTACGCGATCGCGATCCAGCCGCCGACGATGATCGCTGCCCGCAGGCTGCCGAGAAGGAGGTTCACGGCGAGATCGTCCACCGTCGAGCGCGATTGCCGGGCGGCGCGCATGAGCAGCAGGCACAGGATCGTCACAGCATGCCATGCGACGGCGGCGATGGAGATGCTGAGCAGCGCACCGACCAGCGGCACGGTGAACGCGCGAGCGCGCTGGGGAACGCCCAGTAATCCGGGGATCACGAGCAGGAGCGCGACGGCGATCATCACCGTGAGGGCGATCGCGAACCAGCGCGGGTGAGGCACCATCGATCGCGTCGCGCGCTCGAGAACCCTGCTGAGCGTGCGGGCCAGGAATCGCGCCGCGAAGATCGCGGATGGAACGGTCAGCAGCAGCGCGAGAACCTGCCAGAGCTCGAAACGCGCCACGCGCGCGCGGAGCGCCGGCATGCGCTCGACCACGAAGTCGCGGAGCGTGAAGTACGGGCTCGGGGGGATGATGCCGGGGGGCGTCTCCATCGCGGGGGCCAGGGAGGAAGTCCCGAAGTAGACCATCGCGATCGATCGGATCGTGCCGTCGGTGAACTGCCACGGCGCATCGGGTTCGGGGCCGCTCGGGGCGATGACGATCGACCCTTCGGCATGCTCGAACAGCACGAACGGATCGCGGTTCCCGGGGTCGTTCGGGATCGACTGCAGGCCGATGAAGCCGATCTGATGCAGCGCACGACAGAGATATCCCGCGGCGAGATCACCGTCGGCTTCACGGAGCGCCTCTGGAATCTCGTGGAGGTCGAGCGCGGAGAGCGCGAGCTTCCTGCCGCGGCCGTTCCAGTCGGCCATGCCCTCGAGGAAGGCGCGCATGGCGTCGCGAGGCGAATGCAGGCGCTTGAACGACTGCTCGGTCGGAGGCGAGGCGCCGTACATGGCGAGCAGCGACTTCCGAAGCGCAACCAACTCGGCCTCGTTCGGCACGACGACGCGCCACTCGCCCGCACCGTTGCGATGCAGCTTCAGCGGCAGCACGACATCCGAGCGCATCTGCCGCAGTTCGATCGTGAGGTCATCGGACGGCGCATCGGTCGCGATCTCCCACATGCGGAACGTGGTGAGATCGACGAGGTCGAAGAACCCCTGCAGGTGTCGAAGCTGCCCTGCGCGAGGCAAGGCGGCGGTCTCGGGATGGAACTCGACCGAGTCCGCGGCGCGCGCCCAGTAGTCCTCGAGCCCGCATCGCGCCTGGCTGGCGGAGAAGACGAAGTTCACCAATGCGTCGCGTGGCGTGGCGAGCTTGATCGCCACCGGAGCCTCCGCCGAAATGACGCGGGCGCCCGTCCACCATCCCTGCGCGTCGTCCCGGCCGGCGAAGGAACGCGCGTCGTGCCCGAGCACGATGACGAACGCGTAGCTTCTCTCGCCCTCGATCCTGCGTCCTTCGAGGCGATCGCCGCGGACCTTGCCCTCGACGCGCGACTTGTAGAGGGGGAACTCCCCTGTCACCGAGTCGCCATCCTGCTGCAAGGTGATACGGCCGCCACCGTCGGTCCAGATGGTGTCCCACACCCCCGTCCACTCACCCACATCGCGCGCGTACGCGGGCATGACGGCGAGCAGGCACGCGACAACGAAGGAATACGGGATGAATCGATGCATGGAGATGGACCACCAGTGGCCGGGAAGGGATGGGACGCCGCGGCGGCCGAGGGTGGGAATGTACCCCAACGGGTGTCCAACTAGGACAGGCAAGCCAGATATCCAACAAGGACAGGCAAGCCGAAGAACGGAAGAACGCACGCAACAAGGACAGGCAAGCCCAACGCGCAACAAGCCGCAACGAGGACAGGCAAGCCGAGGCCGGCAAGCCTTGGCCCCCTGCCCGGGAAGTCGGGCAGTTTCAGGCTCAGCGAGTTCCGCGAGCTTCATGGACAGGCAAGCCGCGGCAAGACCGCGAACACGGACACACGCGATCGCACATCCCGCGGATCAGACCGTCCGTCGATGGAGAACCTGCCGATCCGTGCGCCGATCCGCGGGAAGCCGCTCTCAGCGCTTCGTCGCCTTGCTCGCGACCTTCTTCGCGGCGGGCTTCTTGGTCGCCACCTTCTTGGTCGCTACCCTCTTGGTCGCAGACTTCGCGACCTTCTTCCCAGCCTTCTCGCCGCCAGTCTTCTTCGCAAGCTTCTTCCCGTCGGGCCCCCGACCCGTGCTCGCGAGCGTCTCCACATAGTTCTCGACATACGCCTTCGCGGGCGTGCGGCGGATCGCCTCGCCGATGACATCGAGCGCGGCGTCCTCGAGCTTCCTGAAGCGGACGCAGCAGCCGCCCATGCTGAGCTTCTTGCCCGCCTTGGCCCACGCGTTCTGGAACCACGCGCGCTCGGCCTTGTCGTTGTAGACGCTCATGAGGTAGACCGTCATGGCGCTCTTCTGGCTGGAGAGCGCGGCCATGAGCAGCGGCTTCTTGGGATCGCAGTGGTAGCCGGTCGGCCAGACGCGGTGCGGCACGGCGTAGCCGATCATGCCCCAGAGCATGCTCTCCTCGTAGTCCTTGTCGAGGTTCTTGAGGATGACCTTGCGCACGGCCTCGACGCCCGCGCGGCGGTCGGCGGGGAGAGATGCGAGGTATTCCCTGACGGTGCTGGCGCTGCTCTTCATGGTGGGCAGCGTAACGTTCGAGCGACGCGACCACCCCGTGCGGCGATATCCTGCGGGCGAAACCGGAGCGACCACCCATGCCTCACGACGACCACGCGAACGGCGAGGCGGATCTTCCTCGAAGGACAGTGCTCAAGACCGCGGCGATGGGAGGACTCGGACTCGTCGCCGGCGACGCGCTCTTCGGCCAGGCCGACCTCGGGATCACCACCTTCGGAAACCAAGCGATCGGGAGCCCTTCCATGCAGATCGAAACCGTCGAGGCGAACGAAGCCTGGTTCAGCCAGCGCGTGTGGGCGATCAGCGGCAACAAGGTGGTCGTGCCGACCGGCGCGCCGATTCCGAGGAACACGCTCGCGCGGCGCATCTACCGGCCCAAGTCGGCGCAGCAGATCGCGGCGGTGATCAAGTCGCAGCCCGGGTCGACGCCGATCGCGTGCGTCTGCGGGGGCCACGAGTCGGCCAACGCGCCGGGATACGCGAGCAGCGAGGCAATCATCCTCGACCTCGCGCACCTCAAGTCGATCGAGTTCTCGAACGACGGCGAGGGCATGCTGGTCACGGTCGGCGCCGGCGTCGTGTTCCACGAGCTTGTCGAGGCCTTGAAGGAGCGCCAAGGCGCGCTTCCCGTCGGAACGGGCCCCGACGTCGGCGTGGTCGGCTACGCGGTGAACGGCGGCCTGAGCGGCTACTTCTCGCGGCGGCTCGGCCTGCTCGGCCAGCGAGCGACGCGCATGACCGTGGTCACCGCGGATGGCGAGATGCGGACGCTCACGCCGAAGGACCAGCTCTTCACCGCGATGCTCGGCGCGGGCAGCGCGCTTGGCGTGGTGGTCGACATCACCTTCCGGGTCGCGCCGGGGAGCGTCGTCCGCGGCGGCGAGCAGCGCGTGATGCTCTTCGAGAACCGTGCGCAGGCGGTCTCGTACTCGCACCGCGCGCTGAAGCTGATGAAGGAGCGCGTGCTGCCCGACGAGTCGGTCTCGATGGAACTGGTGGTTTCGGGCACGAAGGCGCTGGTCGCCACCTTCATCTGCTACGACACCTTCACGGGCGACTTCGCGGCGTTCGTCAAGCCGTGGGAGGACCTCGCCGCCGAGATGAAGCTGCCCGTGGTCGCGCA
>CAIOCH010000063.1 GCA_903856525.1 uncultured bacterium
CCCGATCTCGCGGTCGGTTGCCGAGAGCATCTGGTTGGTCATGCCCTTCTTCGACGGGTCGGTGTCGGTGCCCTCGTGGCCGACCTGCGTTTCGCAGATGTACGGCAGGCCCGCGGGCCACTCGGCGTCGGGCTGCAGGAGCCCGGCGGGGGCGGGCTGGTAGGGGTCGTGGACGTTTACGAAGCCGACCGTGCACATCCAGGGCGTGCCCGCCGGCTGGGCGCCGATCCACGCGAGCGCGTGGTCGACATCGCTGGTCGGCGCGTAGGTCCGGTCGAGCGTGAGCACCGGGGCGCTGCCCTCGGCGGCCACGATGCGCTCGTTGACGAAGTAGCCGTTGGAACGCGTGAAGTCGACGCGCGCGACCGCCGCGGCCGAGCCCGTGGTCACGGGAACGCCCGACGCGTCGACGAGCGGAACGCCGCCGACGGCGAGGCACTCGACGGCGTCCATGCCGTCGATCCAGGTCTGGTCGGGGAAGCCGCATGCGCACACCGCGGGCGCGTTCGTCGCGCTGTTGACGGGGAAGCCGCACGAGTAGACCGGCGCCTGCCCGGTGGGCACGGCCGCCATCTGTCCGGCGAGCGTGGTGTCGATGGGCGACGCGCCGCCAAGCGGCGTTCCGTCGAACAGCGGATAGCCCAGTCCGTTCGCGTAGCTGTCGCCCTCGGGATTCAGCGCGGGATCACCCAGGTGGAACTTACCGACGTAGCCCGATGCGTAGCCAGCCGTCGCGAGCAGACGCGGCAGCGTGAACTCGTAGGGCGAGGCCTGCGAGCGCGGCGGCGCCGTCTGGAGGCAGGCGTTCATCACGCCCGTGCGGAACGGGTAGCGGCCCGTCATCATCGCGACGCGCGACGGCGAGCACTGCGGCATCGACCAGACGTTGCTGAAGCGCACGCCGTTGTCGCACAGGGAGTCGATCACGGGGGTCTGCGGAAGCTCGATGCCCACGGGGTTCCAGCGGGTGAACGAGTCGGAGCCCGCGTCGTCGATGATGACGAACAGGAGGTTGGGCTTGCTCGGCGTCCCGCGGAACTGCCGGTTGGCGGCGCGATCGGAGGTCGCCTTCGCGGGAGCACCCGGCTGCGAGGCCTTCGGCGAAGCCTTTGCAGTGGACGGGGTGGCGGCCTTCGCCGCCGGCGGTGCCGTCGGGCGACCTTCGGCGACCGTGCCTTCGGCCGCCGATCCCGACGCGAGAGAAAGCAGCGAGAGGGCGAGCGAGCACGAGACGGTCTTCGAGATGCGCATGGTCATGGGCTCAATCCACCGGGGCGATGAGCCCAGGGATGTCTGAACAGAAAGGAGGGTTGGAGCATCCGCCGCGCGGGTGACGAGCGCGCGCACGGGATCGACTTCGTCAGGATGACCTGTGGAACTCCAGACCGCAATAGGATTCCGCAGCGATTCGCCCGAACCGAACAGCACGAGTCGCACGATTGTGCGACACGGGCGGCATGCGTCGTGGGCTCGGTCGGGGCCGCGGTCGTGGCCGTGGTCGTGGCCGTGGTCGTGGCCCGGATGCGCGGATCTCCCGTGCCCCGGCGTTCCGGACCGCCCGCGGCCAGTGCATGCGGAATCACTGGATTTCCGGGTCCGCGTCGCGCCGCCGCGTGGCACCATGCGCCCCCATGAATCGAGGCACCGACACCCCGCTTGATGTCCGTGATCCGGGGTTGCCGGAGGCGCTGGGTTCCACCGAGAGACTCGTGCTTTGGGAGATGCTGCGGCGGATGGACCGTCCGGTGGCCACGACGGAGTTGATGACCGCCGTGGCCCAGCCGCGTGCTGCCGTGGAGTCTGCGCTCGCGGCCTTCGAGCGGATCGGCCTGGTCGCGCGCAGGCGATCGACGCGGGGTTCGCGTGGAATCGGATGGGTGGTGACCCGCCAGGCGATCGTCGTGCAGTACCGGGTTGGCGATCCAGGGGACCAGGCGCTGCTGTCTCGGCTCGACGCCGTCTTCGATCAGAAGCGCCGCAGCGAGATCGCGGGCAAGATCAAGCCGGAGGCGACGCGCGGCGATCGCGACTTCTCGTGGTCGAGCATGCATGCCGGCTCGTTCAATGATGCGGAGCTGAAGGAGCTGTGGGAGATCCTGCAGAATCTCGCGCACTTCCTGGCGCGCGCCGGCGAGCGCTTCAAGGGCGCGCCGATCGGCACGGACCATCACTGCACCCACCATGTGGGCGTGAGCGTCGATCCGCTGCTCTCCGGGGTGCTGCCCTTGCCGAATCTGCAGATCGTCGGGGCGCAGGTCGCGGCGACCGTCGCGAAGCGCCTGGCGAACGACTGGATCCAGCTGCTCACCGCCCGCGAGGCCGAGATCGCCCGTGGGCTCGCCCGCGGCACGTCGAGGACCGCGCTCGCGGAGCACCTTGGCATCTCGTCGCACACGGTCGTCGAGTACACGCGCCGCATCTACAGGAAACTGGGCGTCAAGAACCGCGCGCAGCTGTCGGCGCGGATCCACTCCGGTTCCGGCGGCTGAGCGGCCCGGTCAGGCCCCGCGGACCTTGGCGAGGTGCTTCTTGGTCTCGGCGCGCGACGCCTTGATGATCGCGTCGGCGGCCTTCGGGTTCGCCTTCGCCTCGAGCAGCGCGGTCAGCATCATCGGCGCCACGATGGTCGCGTCGCTCTCGACGACGAACATCGGCGTGTCCTCGGTGAGCTTGTCCCAGGTGATCTTCTCGTTGGGCGTGGCGCCCGAGTACGAGCCGTAGCTGGTGGTCGAATCGCTGATCTGGCAGAAGTACGCCCACGGACGAACCTTCTCCTGCAGGTCGTACTTGATGCTCGGCACGACGCAGATCGGGAAGTCGCCCGCGATGCCGCCGCCGATCTGGAAGAAGCCGACGCCCCTGCCCCCTGAAGTACTGCCCTTCGACAGGACCTTGTAGTCGTCGTAGAGGTTCGCCATGTACTCGATGCCGCTCTTGACGATGCTCGCGCTGCAGTCGTTGAAC
>CAIOCH010000064.1 GCA_903856525.1 uncultured bacterium
CGTTCGGCAAGGTCAGGAAGTGGTCGACGAGCAAGCAGGGATTCGTGAAGCGTGCCGCGTTCGCGCCGCGGAAGCTCTCCCGTGCCGGCGTTGCGGGGCAGCGGAGCAAGGATCGGGGTGAAACCCGAAAGTCTTCCCGTCGAGCCCTGGGCTATACTTGCATCGGTATGCAATGATCTGTTCTTGCACTGGAGTGACGACGATGAGCCACACCGACCCCACATCAACCGACAACTGCTCCTGCGCGCCTGGATGCTGCGGCGCGTCGCCCGCGGATCCGATCGCCGAAGCCGCGCAGGACACGCTGCGCGGCCAGGTGCGCGAGGGTTACTCGCGCATCGCTGCGACGGGATCCTGGTCCGCGCTGCAGGCGGATTCCGCCGGCTCCGGCTGCGCCGGCGGCGGCTGCTGTGGACCGGCCACCTTCACGCCGGAGGAGCTCGCCACCGCCATCGGCTACACGCAGGCCGAGCTCGCCATCGCGCCCGAGGGCGCGAACATGGGTCTCTCCTGCGGCAATCCGACCGCGCTCGCCTCGCTGCGCGCTGGCGAGACAGTGCTCGACCTCGGCGCAGGTGGCGGATTCGATTGCTTCATTGCCGGCGCGAAGGTCGGCGCGACCGGCCGCGTGATCGGCGTCGACATGACCCCCGCGATGCTCTCGAAGGCGCGCGCGAACATCGCGGGCTACGCCCGGCAGACCGGCTACTCGAACGTCGAGTTCCGCCTGGGCGAGATCGAGAATCTGCCCGTCGCCGATGCGAGCGTCGACGTCGTGATCTCGAACTGCGTGCTAAATCTGTCGCCCGACAAGCCGCGCGTCTGGCGCGAGATCGCGCGCGTACTCCGGAAGGGCGGGCGCGTCGCCGTTTCCGACCTCGCGCTTCTCAAGCCACTCCCTGACGCGGTGCGCGCCGATCTCGAGGCGCTGGTCGGCTGCGTCGCTGGCGCGGTGCTTGTCGACGAGACGCTTGCGCAGGCTGCTGCAGCCGGTCTCTCCGAGATCCGCCTCACGTCGAAGCCGCAGTACATCGATGCGATGACGAGCTGGGAGGATCCGCTCTATCGGAAGATCGTCGCGGCGCTTCCTGCCGGCAGCCGTCCCAGCGATTACATCACGAGCCTCGATATCGAAGCGACGAAGCGATGATGCGGTCGTCGCGTCGGCTGATGAGCAGTTCCCCGATCGCACCGAGCGCGGCGCCAGCGGTGTAGCACACGAGGTCCGACCAGAGGAATCCCTGGCCGAGTACCAGCGCTCCGAACCGCGTCTCGCGGACGCTGTCGAGCCATGCAAGCCTGAGCAGTTGGCTGCATTCGATGGCGAAGGAAGCGGCGAGCGCACAGACGGCGCGCGTCCGAAGTCTCGCCTGAGGCGCGATCGCGCCAGCGAGGGCGTAGACCAGGACAGCCCAGAGGGTGTCTCCCGCGTAGGACGCCACGAATCCTGGCAGCGCGCCCGCGTACTTCCGTGAGCCAAGTCCGAGCGCGATCGTGACGATCGCGACTGTGAGCCACTTGCATCGCGCGAGGACGGTGGTGTGCGCCTGCATCAGGACTCTCATCGGTCACGCTTCCTGAACGCGGTGAATCCCTGCAGCTTCGGCTCGATTCCGTTGATCGCCGACGCGGGTGCGAGGTGCTATCCTCCTCCCCCCGCGCACCGCGCGGCCCCCAGGAGTTTCATCATGTCGAGCGCGAGCAAGTGCCCCTTCGCGGGCGGATTCCTCAAGAACGTCACCCAGGGCACCTATCCGCGCGATTGGTGGCCGAACCAGCTTGATCTCTCCGTCCTTGCGCGGAACTCCCCGAAGTCCGACCCAATGGGCGCGGGCTTCGACTACGCGAAGGAGTTCAAGAGCCTCGACCTCAACGCGGTCGTCGCCGACCTCCGCGCGCTCATGACCTCGTCGCAGCCATGGTGGCCCGCCGACTACGGCCACTACGGCCCGTTCTTCATCCGCATGGCGTGGCACAGCGCGGGCACCTACCGCGTGGCCGATGGTCGCGGTGGCGCCGGTGCGGGCATGCTGCGCTTCGCGCCCCTCGGCAGTTGGCCCGACAACGCCAACCTCGACAAGGCGCGCCGCCTGCTCTGGCCGATCAAGCAGAAGTACGGCAAGAAGATCTCGTGGGCGGACCTGATGATCCTCACGGGTAATGTCGCGCTCGAGTCGATGGGCTTCAAGACCTTCGGCTTCGGC
>CAIOCH010000065.1 GCA_903856525.1 uncultured bacterium
TCAACAACTGGCTGCTGGGCGTGCGGCAGAAGACGGGGCTCAAGGTCATCACCAAGTGGGGCGCCACCGACGAGATCCAGCGCGTGATCGAATCCGGCGGAAAGATCGGCTTCATCGCCGACCAGAACGCGGGCCCCGACGGCCTGTTTGTGCCCTTCTTCTCGCGCCTGGCGTCGACCTACAAGTCGATCCCGCTGCTGGCCATGCGCTACGAGCTGCCCATCGTGTGCGGCTACGCGCGGCGCATCGACGGCGGCTTCCGCTACGAGGTGCGGGTGAACGATGTCATCGAGCCCGCCGACTGGGCGGATGCCGACGATCCGATGCTCTTCATCGGAGCCCGTTTCAACCGCGCCATCGAGTGGATGGTGCGGGAGAGCCCTGAGCAGTATCTGTGGGTGCATCGCCGCTGGAACTCGCGGCCCAAGCACGAGCGCGAGGGGCAGCCCATGCCCGCGCGGCTCGAACGCAAGCTCGAGGCGCTGCCGTGGATGACGCCCGGACTGCTCGCCGAGCTCCGGAAGCCCATCGGCGAATCCGTCGATCCCGCCGCGCTGCGCGCGTTGGGCGCCCCGCAGGCGATCGACCCCCGCTATCGTCCGCACTGAGCTCGGCGGACTCCTCGTGCGCGCCGCTCCCCCCGCAAGGATTCCCCGTGGCCACGCGATTCGCCAACCGCACCATCGCGATCGTCGACGACGATCCCGACATCCTCCAGTCGATCGAACTGGCGTTCCGTCACGAGGGAGCACGGACGGTCACCGCCACCGATGGCCTCGGCGCCCTGCACCTCGTGCGGGAGGAGAAGCCCCACCTCCTGGTGCTCGACATGATGCTGCCCCGCAGTTCAGGGCTGCTCGTGCTGGAGAAGCTGCACGAGGAGCGCGTCGAGATCCCAGTGGTCATGGTCACCGCCAACCAGGGGCGGCGGCACCGCGAGTTCGCCCTCGGTCTCGGTGCACGGGCGTACCTCTTCAAGCCGGTCTCGCTGGTGCGGCTTCTCGAGACCGCGTCCTCCCTCCTCGCAGGGGGCTGACCAACGAACGCGCGGGGCGGCCGCGCTATGATCGCCGCCCGCACCCCCATGCTCGCCGATCTCTACATCCTCCAGAAACCACGCGCCAAGGCCGAGGGCGGCGGACTCGCCCCGCTGGCGTCGCGGAGCGAGATCGTGCGGTTCTTCCGCGCGTTCAACACCGCGATGGATCATGAGGGCGCGGATGTCCTGCACGGACCGGGCATCCGCGTGGAGATGCCGCCCATGCAGGATCCGGTGATGCAGCTCACCGTCACCGTCACCGAGGACGAGCTGTTCCACATCCTATTCTTCGGCACGCAGAACGAGCCGCGCGGACGGCTTCTGCGTGGCACGATGGAGCGCGGGTGGCGGTTCTTCGATCCCGTGCGCTCGGAGTACGTCCCGCCGTACCACGATGGTGACGACGATGACCACGACGACGACCGCCGCAGCGGGCACGACGACGATGACGACAACTGAACGCGTCGCGGACCCCCGCATGCAGAATGCCTCCGCAGCCTCGATCGATGCATCCGACCCCGCGCGCCTGCGCGAGGCGGTCCTGCGCGCCGTCGACTTCCGCGGCGACGTGACGATCGAATGCGTCGACGGATCCATCGTCGAGGGTTTCGCGTTCGATGCCCGGGTCGAGCCCCCCGATGCCGCGTGCGTCCGCATCCTCCCCGCCGATGGTGCCGCGCGGCAGACCGTGCCGCTCGCCGCCATCCGAACCCTGGCGTTCACGGGCAAGGACGCCGCCAGTGGCAAGAGCTGGGAGACATGGCTTCGCCGCTACGCCGAGCGAAAGCTTGCCGGCGAGGCGGCGTCGATCGAGTCCGATCCCCTCTGAGCCCGCCTTGCCCGACCTGGGCTGCTCCCTGCTCGGTTTCCGCGTCCTGTAGCCTTCGGCCGTCCTGTATGGCTGCCCCTGGCTGGCCCAGAGCGCGGTTGTGGTTCTCGGGCGCGTCGAAGCACAGGCTTCGGGCTTGCCGAACAGGCGGTTCATTGCCATGATTCCCCTTCATGGATCCGCGTCCCCGCACGATCCCAGCCTCAGGGCGTCCGCATCTGGAGGTGTCCCCCGACCGCTTCACGGCGACGGGTCGCTCTTCGGATGCGCTGAACCCCGACCAAGCCGCGGCCGCACTCGGAGAGGCTCGGGCGGTGCTGGTTGAACTGGAACTGAACAAGGCGATCGTCGAGAGCAAGCTGGCGGAAGACCGTCGGCAGGACCCCATCCGTCAGGTGACGGGCACCAGCAGCCTCGACGCTGCGATCGAGTCGACCCGGGAACTCATCCGGCTGCTCGAGTCGGCCTCGGCCCTCGCCGCCGACGCTGAGCGGGTCTGACCGCAGCCTCCGCCGTTTCCGGTGAAGCAGCCGCAGGCCTCCACGCGGAGGATCGATGTCAGGCAGCCGCCGCGCCCACCGGGGCCTCGGGGACCAACTCACGAACCAGAGCAGCCACCTTGGCGCCGTCGCGGCTGCGGCGGCTTGGCGCGAGCGTCTCCACCATCTGATCGACCCACGCCGGATCCGGGACAGGGAGGCTCCAGATACGGATGTCGGGGTGCCGCGACTCGCGGATGGTCTCCGCGTCCAGGGCGAGCTCCTCGAAGAGCTTCTCGCCGGGGCGCGCGCCCGTGAAGCTGACGGCGATCTCGCCGTGACAGGTGCCTGCGGTCGCGTCGCCGGGAAACACGGGGGTGAGCCCGTGCATGGCGATGAACCGAGACACCAGATCCACGATCCGGAATGGCTCGCCCATGTCGAGCACGAAGACCGCGCCGCTCCGGCCGGACCGATCGGTGAGCGCCGCCGCCTGGATGACCAGCGCCGCCGCCTCGGGAATGGACATGAAGTAGCGGGTCATCCTGGGATCGGTGACGGTCACAGGGCCACCGTCCTGGATCTGCTTCTTCCATGTCTCGAGTACGGAGCCAGAGCTGCCCAGGACATTTCCGAACCGGACCAGCGAGCACGCGGTGCCCGCGGTGCGGTTGACGTGCTGGACATACAGCTCGGCGAGGCGCTTGGTCGAACCCATGATCGAGGTGGGGTTGACCGCCTTGTCGGTGGACACCATGACGAAGCGCTCGCTGCCGACGGCGATGGCCGCATCGACGGCACTCTTGGTGCCGAAGAGGTTGTTGTCGACGGCGAGGCCCGGGTGATCCTCCATCATGGGCACATGCTTGTGCGCAGCGGCGTGGAACACGATGTCGGGCTCCTCCTCGCGGAAGAGTTCGAGCGTGGCCTCGGCATCGACCACGTCGTGCAGCGCGGCACGGCGTGCCAGGCCGGGATGCCGCCGGGCGATCTGGCGGTCGATCTCGAAGAGCGCGTTCTCGCTGCGCTCCACGAACACGAGCTTGCCCGGTCCGTAGCGCGCCACGATGCGGCAGATCTCGCTGCCGATCGAGCCTCCGGCACCCGTGACCAGCACGGTGCGGCCGCCCACGACGGCGCGGATGGCGTCCTCGTCGATCCGCCGGGGTGGACGACCGATCAGGCGCTGCAGGTCGACATCGATCTCCGTACGCGGACCGACTCCAGCCAGCTGGTCCTCGAGCGCGGGCATGAAGCGCTCGACCACACCGAGCTTGCGGAGCCGCGTCCGGATGGTGCCGAGGAGTTCGGCCATGGGCGCGGGGAGCGTGATGAGTGCGAGCCCCGGCGCGCGTGTGGCGCAGATCGACTCCAACTGATCGAGCGTCCCGAGCGCAACTGTTCCCGCGCCTGGCTTGACTGTGGAACCGACATGGACCCTCCCCAGCACCACCGGCGGCGCCGGGAGCAGCGCCAGCTGACGCTCAAGGAGATCGCAGGATGCAGCGGGTCCGATGAGGATGGCGGTGGTGCGCATGGGTGGGTCCGTGGCCGGGGCAACTGCCCGGCGGGTCCGTCGAGCTGGTGGGTCTGGGGGATCTGTGCGGTCTCCGAGGACTATGAGGGGCTATCGGCCTTCCAGTGGCGGAACTTGCGAACGACCACGACAACCCTCCGCGAAGGAGGTTTCCACCCCCTGCCGACAGCCGGAACCGCCTTCCGAGGTGATCGCCCCGACAACCCTCCGGCGCCGATCCCCGTTCACCTGGCGGGGGCGATGCGGCGGTAGACCGCCACCGCGTGGTAGCGATCCACCATCTCCCACTCGCCAGCCTGCAATGGAAGCGCCAGCACCTCGTCGAGCGTGTACCGCCGCCCACGGAACTCCGTCGCATGGCATTCGATGATCATGACCGTGCAGCGCGCCAGCGCATCGCGGTTCACGGTCAGGAACGCGACCTCCGCCCCCTCGATGTCGGCGACCAGCGAGTACGGATCGGCTCCGATTCGATCGACCACCTCGGCCAGCGAGTACATGGGCACACGGGCGGTTCGGACGCCGCGGTGCCCGGCACCGGACGCGAGGGTCGAGCCGCCGATCTCCAGGATCCCCTCTCCCGGCGCATCGCCGATCATGCCGTGCAGCACCTCGACCGGGCGCGTCCCGCAGTTGCGGGCGATGTTCTCCCTCAGGATCCCCACGATCTCAGGGTTCGCCTCTACGCAGAGCATCGGAACGCCGGGCGCAAGCGTTCGGGCGATCTGGCAGCTGTTACCGCCGAGACTCGCGCCGAGCTCGATGACGCGCTGCGTGGTCGGGATGTGACGATGCACGAAGTCGATCTCAGCACGCTCGTAGATCCCTGCAAGCAGCAGCGGAGCCTCGAATGACCCACGGGACGCGGTCTTGATGCGCGTGCCGCGGAAGGGCACGGTGTCGCCGAACCAGAGCCCGATGAGCCATCGCGCGGACCGCGAGGTCAGGAGGGCGAAGGCGATGCTCTTGAGCCTTTTGGCGCGGACGGGCGCACTTGCGATGGTCATACTGGGAGATCGGTCCGCATCGGCTCGGGGCTTGATCCCATGCGGAACGAACCTGCACGTCTTGCTGCCAATTTGCTTGCCAATAATCACCGCTACCAGCGACGGCAAGTGAAGGGAACGCGGTTCCGCGGGCACCGCGACCCCAACTCGCGGAAATCCTGCTTTGTCCACGAAAGAGTTTGTGTTATGTAGAACTGGTATCCCACATTTCGGGGGCAACTGATGGCTCGGCTCGAACTGCTTCACAACATTCCCGCACCGTATCGCGTGCACCTCTTCAACTGCCTCGCCAGGTCACTCGCGGCGCGCGGCGATTCGCTGCATGTCCACTTCTTCGGGGCGAACAACCCAGACCGTCCCACATCCTGGAAGCGCTCTCTCGAAGATGCCCGCTTCAGCTACCAGGTCTGGGATGGATACCCGCTTCGCATCAGAGGCGCGACGCTCTGGTTCAATCCGCGGCTTCTGTGGAACCTCGCGCGGCGGCGGCCGGACATCCTGCTTCACGGCGGGGTCTGGGATAGCGTGACGTCATTGCTCGCCACGCTCCTGACGCGCCCGCGGCAACGGTTCGCCTGGATGGAGTTCAACGTCGACATCCCGGGTCGCAGCGGCGGCATTACCGGCCGCGCGAAGCGGGCGATGCTCGCGCGATTCGACCACATTCTCGTTCCGGGAGCAAAGGGCCTTCGGTACCTCGAGCGATACATGGGCGACGATCTACGGGCACGGGCGGTCCTGCTGCCGAATGTCGTGGACGAGGCGCGCTTTCGCGCTGGGATTCCCGAGGAGGAAGTCCTCCGTGCCCGTCGGGTACTCGGGGCGGACGAGATTCCGACCGATCATCTCCTGCTCATCTGGCCCGCGCGCCTGATCGGGCACAAGGGCATCCTCGAGTTCCTGCGGCATGTGGATCCCGCGGCGCTCGATCGGCTGGCGATCCGCATCATCGGCGAGGGACCGATGAAGCAGGAGGTGCTGGGCGAGATCGAACGCAGGGGCCTCGGCGCGCACATCCGCCTGGTCGACGGCTATGTCGACTACGCGATCATGCCCGCGGTCTACCGCGCGGGCGACGCGATGCTTCTCCCTTCGCTGCATGACCCGAACCCTCTCTCGGTGATCGAGGCACTGCACTCCGGCCTGCCCCTGCTTCTGTCCAACCGCATCGGGAACTTCGAGGAGGCGATGGACCAGGGAGGAAACGGATTCGGGTTCGATCCCACCAGTGGGCCCGGCGTTCGCGAGGCGCTCCGTCGGTTCCGTGATCTCGCGATCGATGAGCGGCAGGCCATGGGTGCGCGGTCCGCGGCGATTGCAAAGGCAGCATGGGACAGCCAGGCCTGCGTGGACCGAGCGGTCGCCCAGTTGTTGAGGGGCGAGTCATCTGCGAACGCAGACAGGGCCGGGATTGAGATCGAGACCTTCGAAATCTCGGGGTTCCCGCATCAGCGCCCGAGCGGCGTGAGCGGACCTTCGGTCTCGAAGCACTCCGCCTCGAAGCGGCCCATCGGTCGCTTCGGTGCACCCGCACGCTGATGCACCGCGAAGCCGAATCCGCCGATCGACGCAAGCACCTTGCGGGGGGCCCTCATGATCTGCCGATACACCGTTCCCTCGCTGTTGCTTCCTCCGAGAGACCACCCATGCGCGCACTCGTGACCGGCGGCGCCGGCTACATCGGCTCCCACGCAGCCCTGCGGCTCCTCGACGAGGGGCATGACGTGACCGTGGTCGACAATCTTGTGCGAGGGCATCGCGGCGCCATCGAGGTGCTGCAAGGCGTGGGTGGCACGCGCTTCACGTTCGTCGAGGCGGATCTCGCCGACACGGAGGCGCTGGCGCGGGCGATGGAGCTCGGCCGGATCGACACGGTGCTCCACTTCGCCGCGCTCACCTATGTCGGCGAGAGCGTGGACAAGCCGCTCGACTACTTCACGGCGAACACCGCGGGTGGGATCTCGCTCCTGCGTGCCATGCAGCAGGCGCGGGTGCGCCGCATCGTGTTCTCGTCGACCTGCGCCACGTACGGCGAGCCGCCGCAGGAGGAGATCCCCCTGCGCGAGACGCTGGCGCAGCGACCAATCAATCCGTACGGCGCGTCGAAGCTGCTCTTCGAACGGGTGCTGCGCGATACCTGTGCCGCGCCCGCGGCGGAGGGTGCGCCCCCGCTCGCGGCTGTGGCGCTCCGCTACTTCAATGTCGCGGGTTGCGACGCGCGCGGCAGGCTTGGCGAGGACCACCGACCCGAGACGCACCTGATTCCGATCGCACTCGAGGTGGCGCTCGGCAAGCGCGCGCGACTGTCGGTCTTCGGCACCGACTACGCCACGCGCGACGGCACCTGCATCCGCGACTACGTGCACATCGACGATCTCATCGACGCGCATCTGGCGGCGCTGCCTGCGCTCGCGCACGGCGCCTTCCGCGCGTGGAATGTGGGCATCGGACGCGGATACTCGGTGCGCGAGGTGATCGAGTCATGCCGTCGGGTGACGGGACACGCGATTCCCACCGTGGATGCGCCGCGGCGCGCGGGCGACCCGCCCATGCTCTACGCCGATCCGACCGCGATCGCGCGCGACCTCGGATGGCGCGCACAGCGCACCGA
>CAIOCH010000066.1 GCA_903856525.1 uncultured bacterium
CCGACGAGCGCCATGGCGGGCACGACGTACTTGGTGCCGACCACGGGCATCGACTGTGCCGCGCTCAGCGTGTGGGCTGCATCCTTGACGCTCATGCAGGTGTAGTCGCCGCGCACGGGCACCTGGATGTCGCGTACCGCTCCGTTGTTGCCGTTGAAGACCACGTCGGTCGTCATCACATGGCCCGAGCTCAGGCGCACCCGCATGGGCAGGGTGAACGAGAGCGCGGGGTTGATGCCACCGGCGAGGTTCACGTCGATGGTCGCGAGCTGGTAGTCGAAGATCTCGTAGAGACGGATCTCCGACACCGTGTTGCCCGCTCCATCGGTCGCCTCCCAGGTGACCGCGGTGATGCCCACGGGGAACTCGGCGGGCCAGCTGGTGCCGTCCGCCAGGCCCGACGCCGCCGGGTAGTCGACGGTCATCGACACTGTCAGCGGACCACAGCTGTTGGACGCCGACACCTGCGGGGCGGCGATGGCCGCACCGACCGACGATCCGGCGTCGGCAGGCATCGACACGTCCGCGGAGGGAACGCCGACGAGCTGCGCGACGTTGATCGCGGTGATGTTGGCCAGGTTCACGATGGTGAAGGGGATCGCCACCGATCCGCCGCCCGCCTGCGCCTGCGACGAGATGCGGTTGGGGAAGCCCGTGGGCGCGATCCACATGGCCGAGTCGGCGTTGCACATCGGCACCAGCGCACGGAAGGTGAGCCGCGCCACATTGCCGCCGATGATGCCGTTGCCGTCACCGCCAAGATCGATGCCCGTACCGAACGCAACCATGTTGGCGTTGGCCTGCTGCACGAAGATGTGCATGGGGAAGTCCACGCCACCCACGCCGCTCGGGTTCGCCACATACGCCACCTTGGTCGGATCGAACATCACGCAGGCCTGCACGCCAACGGCGGGCACGGGCATGCGGGCGATGTCGACGTTGACGGTGAACGTCTGGCCCACCGACACGACCGCGCTGGTCCGGACGATCAGCGACGGCACCTGGATGAGCGCCGCCTGCTGCTCGGCCGACATGCCCGTCGAGTCGACGTTCACGGTCGCGCCGATCACGGTGCTCGACATGATCTCGTAGATCTGCGAGGCCGAGAGGCTCGCGTCGAGGTTGATCGTGCCCGAGATGATCACCGTGGTCGGCCCCGACACGGCCGCGCCCAGCTGCGCGCTGGTCATGCCCGTGCCGTTGATGGCGGCCTCACCCGCCGGCGTCTTCGAAACGAGTGCCGCGATGACCTCTGCGCTGAACGAGGCATCGAGCGAGACGTTGTCGATGCTCGTCACCACACCGGCGCCGCCGGCAACAGAGATGAGCTGCGCGGGCGACATGCCCGCGGCGTCGACCGTGATCGTCGCGCCGCCCACGAAGGCCGTCGCGGGAGCCGCCTTGCCGAGCAGCGCCGCGATGCGCGCGGAGCTGAACGATGCATTCAGCTGGAAGGTGCCGCCGATGCCCTGCGCCGCCACGCCCGAGGCGTTGTCGGCCACGGCCACGAGTCGGTCGAAGTCCATGCCGGTGGCGTTCACCGTGGCGCCGCTCGCGTTCGCGAGGAACGCCGCCAGCTGCGCCGCGCTGAACGACAGGTCGAGATCGACCTTCGCCGCATCACACGCAAACGCGTCGTTGATGTCGGTGCGGCCGTCGTTGTCGTCGTCCGCATCGCAGGCGTTGCCGAGGCCGTCGTTGTCGCAGTTCGCCTGGTCGGCGTTGGCCACCGACGGGCAGTTGTCGAAGCAGTACAGGAGACCGTCGCCGTCGTCGTCGCTGTCGGGCACGCCGCAGCCGCACGATCCCGGCGCGATCTTGTTCGCGTCGTTCGGGCACTGGTCGTTGCAGTCCGCGGTGCCGTCGTTGTCCGAGTCGGTGTCGGCCACGCCGCAACCACAGGTGCCGGGTTCGACCTTGTTCGTGTCGCTGGGGCAGTTGTCACCCGCCACCGGCGCGTAGCCCGAAGGCATGGCGCAGGCGTTCACGGGATCGGCCGCCACACCCACGCCGTCACCGTCGGCGTCGACGAAGAAGTCGATCGGGTTGGTGAGCGCGCCATTCTGCGGGCAGTTGTCGCCCGTCACGGCCACGTAGCCGGTCGGCACCGAGCAGGCGAGCGTGGTGCTGGCGGCATCGCCCGCACCGTCGCCGTCGGCATCCGAGTAGAACGTGAGGCGATCGGTCGCCTCGGCTTCGGCGGTCGAGTTGTCGCAGTCGTTGTCGACCGCGAGGTTCGAGCAGAGTTCGATGCCCACAGGGCTCACGGCACCGTCGCCATCGTTGCAGTCGCCAGCGGTGGCGATGCCGCCGCAGGCAACGGGCGAACCCGCGCCGAAGCCGTCGTTGTCTCCGTCGACGTACATCACCACGGCATCGTTGCAGTCGGTGTTGTCGAGCACGAAGCCCGTCATCGCGCCGCACGACTTGGCGGTCAGGAGCACCGCGCCAAAGCCGTCGCCGTCCGCATCGCGG
>CAIOCH010000067.1 GCA_903856525.1 uncultured bacterium
ATCTTGGCCAGCTCGGTGTAGATGCGGGCGAGCTCGTTCACGCCCGTGCTCACCTGGCGGATGTCGTGGATCTGCGAGCCCATGTGGCAGTGCAGGAGCTGCAGGCAGTCCTCCATGCCGCGCGCGCGCAGGTACTCGAGCACGTCGATCACCTCGGTGAGCGACAGGCCGAACTTGGCCTTCACGCCCGAGCTGTGGCGCCAGCGGCCCGCGCCTGGGGTGGCGAGGTTCACGCGCACGCCGATCTTGGGACGGATCTGGTACTTCTCCGCGTACTTCACGATCAGGCGCAGCTCGGCGAGGTTCTCGATCACGGGGATGATCGTGCGTCCCAGCTTGGCGGCCAGCGTGACGAACTCGATGTAGCGGTCTTCCTTGAAGCCGTTGCAGATGATCAGGCGCTCGGGCGAGTCGCTGGTGAGGCCCATGACCGCCAGGAGCTCGGGCTTGGAGCCGACCTCGAGACCGAAGCCGTACTGCTCGCCGTACTCGCGGATCTCCTGGACCACGCGGCGCTGCTGGTTCACCTTGATCGGATAGACCGCGTTGTACTTGCCCTTGTAGCCGTTCTCCTTGATGGCAAGGTCGAAGGCATCGTGGAGGTCCTTCAGGCGGCGATGCAGCAGGTCGCTGAAGTGGAGCAGCACCGGGGTGCGGAGACCGCGCTCGCGCAGGCCCTTGACGACCTCGAACAGGTTCACCTCGCGACCCGGCGTGCGCGTGGGGCGCACGAGCACATGGCCCGACTTGGAGATTTCGAAGAAGCCCTTCCCCCAGCCGCGCAGGTTGTAGAGATCGGCCGCGTCATCGACCGTCCACGGATCGATTCCGGCCTTGACGCGGGCCAGGTTCGAAGGGGTTTGCGAGCCGGCCTGGACCGCCTGCGAGAGCGACGCAGAAGGAAGAACCTGAGACATCGAAGTCCTCTACCGTCCTTTCGGGACCGCCCTGCGGAGGCATGCTCGCGGAGGGCTGGAACGCTGCGAAGCGCGCAAGTCGCGCGCAAGAAGGACACTATAGAGTCAATCGCCCGATCGCCGAAGGCGAAACCACCCAGAATCACCTCTGGACCCACGGAGGGCCACGGCCCAGGGACGGACGGATGGCCCCTCGGGGTTCGCGACTCGCAAAATACCGAGCGGGAAGCGATTCCCTTGTGACCGTTCGGGCGCATACTCGGGAAGGCGCTCCCTCGCGCCATCCCTGTCCGCTCGGCCGCGTCCACGGTCGAACCTGTCCCCCTTCCCGCCTGCACCTTCCCTGAGGTGTCCCATCATGTTGGCTTCCTACCGCCGCCCCGTCGGCCCCCTGTCCGCCCTCGCGGCGCTTCTCGCTTCCGCGCTGCTGCCTTCCGTGGCCTTCGCTGGCCCCGACTGGGACGAGGGTCCCAACGACGCGGGCTCCACGCTCGGTACCGCGCAGACCATCACCACGACGGGGTCATTGACCTCCGTGACGGGCAAACTGGGAGGCCCAGGATTGGTCGCGGGCGATTTCCAGGACTGCTTCCTGATCCAGATCAGCGACCCCACCACCTTCAGCGTGACGACCGGGCCCGGCACAGGCGGTGCGGCGGGCTTCAACCCGATGCTGTTCCTGTTCCGCGTGGACATGATCAACGGACAGATGGTTGCCAAGGCGGTGATGGCCAACAATGACCTCCAGCCAGGCAACCCGCAGGCAGGGCTGCGACAGCAGACCAACGACGGCAGCGGCGCCTTCGTCAACCAGGCCGGCCTGTACCTCCTGGCCATCAGCGGCTTCGGCAGCCAACCCGTGAATTCGTTCGGCGAACTGCTGTTCAACCAGGCCTTCCTCGAGCCAGGCGTCATCGCCGGTCCGAACCAGTCGTCACAGATGAATGACTACACCCTCGCAGGCTGGGCGCAGGATGGCTCGTTCGGAACCTACGTGCTGGGCGTGCAGGGAGTCTCGGGCGTGCCCGCGCCGGGCGCCGCCGCGCTGCTCGGCCTTGCCGGACTGGCCGGTCGCCGCCGGCGGCGTTGATCACGCACCCTGCCCTCACCCACCGCGTAGGCGGACGACGAGTTCCTCCGCCTGCTGCACCGTGCGGGCGTCGGATCCCTTTCGGCTCCGGAGGATGGCAACGGCCTCTTCCGCATGCTCAAGCGCCTGGCGGAACATCCCGAGCCGCTCCTCGGCGGAGGCGATGTTGTAGAGGCTCCGCCCGATGCGGTAGTCGTCTCGGGCGAGGTCGCCGCGGATCGCCCCCAGCGCGCGTTCATACCCCGCGAGGGCCATCTCATAGCGCCCCTCGGCCGAGTCGATGAAGGCCCGTCCGTTGATGATCGCTGCGAGTTCGAGCGGAGGATAGCCGTCCGTTCGGCGCGCCTCGAGTTCGATCCAGTTGTAGTACACGAGCGCGTCGGCAAGCCGACCCTGGCGCCGCAGGCAGCTCGCCAGGTGGCGGTGCGACAGCAGCGTGCGCGTGTCGCGGGTTCCGTATGCGCGGGTGCGGAGTTCGATGGCCTCGCGGTAGGCGGCCTCGGCTGCATCGAGATCGCCGCGGATGATGTGCACCCGACCCATGTTGTGGAGGCTCTCGGCGAGCTCGGCGTCGGAG
>CAIOCH010000068.1 GCA_903856525.1 uncultured bacterium
GAGGTCGGCGATGATGCGGCGCGACTCGGCGACCGCGGCCGTTTCCGCGGCGACTTCCGCGGAGACAACGGGGTCCGCAGCGACGTCCGAAGCCGCTGCGCTCGCAGCGTCCGCTCCGTCACCCGCGGCCAGCGCCGGGGGCGCGTCCACCGCGGCATCGCCCGCGGAACCAGCGCTGCCAGCGGCGCCGGCGGAACCGATCGGCGCTCGCGGCGGCGCAACCTGGCCCGAGCGCGCGGCCGCCTGCTGCGGCTTCTGCTCGGCTTTCTGCGCCTCGTCCTGCGCCTTGAACCATGCCTCGTCGCGCGCTGCCTGCTCGGCAAAGCCCGAGGGATACTCGTGCCCATCGTCACAGCCGCCGAGGGCTGCCGCGATCGACAGCAGAACCGCCGCGCGTGAGGGTCGCATCACTGGAACAGCCCCGGCGCGAGATGCTTGCGCAGCCACTCGTAGTCGTTGCCCGGCCAGAAGATGTCGTTCTGCGGCAAGGTCATGTAGTAGTCGACGTCCACCTGCTTGGCGGCGTGCTTGTAGGAGCGCACCGAACCATCGGCGAAGGAGAAGTTCCAGTTGCCCGGGTGCCATGCCGCGATCTTGTCGACCCAGATGCCGTTGCCCGTGACGCTGATGCCGAAACCGTTGATGTTGTAGCCGCGGTGGTCGTACTCGAGGCTGGTGACGATGGTCTCGCTCGGGAGCGGGATCTTGCCCATCGTGTTCACCTGCCAGTTGGGCGGACCGCCCCACATCGGGCCCTCGCCCGTGGAGATGAACGCGTTGAACGAGTAGGTGCGCAGCCGCTGGAACTTGGAGAAGGGATCGAACGGCGACTTGTACACCTCGAAGTCGCCCACGTACTGCCACATGCGGCCCTTGGTGACGGCGTTCTCCGTCTCGAAGCCCTGCCCGTTGAGGTTGCCCTGGCCCTGCACCCAGTCCCATGCGGTCAGACCCGTGTCGACACCCATGAAGCGGCCCGAGTTGTCGGCGTAGTACTGGTTGAAGCCCACGTACAGCTGCCGCTGGTTGGACAAGCACACCGTGGAGTTCGACTGCCGCACCACCTGCTGCGCCGCCACCACCAGGAAGGCGAGGATGATGGCGATGATCGCCACCACCACGAGGAGTTCCACGAGGGTGAAGCCGGTCGGAATCCGGCGCGCGATCCGTGCGGGGGGCAGCATGTGTAAAGAATCACCCCCACCCCACGCCGTGTCAACCTGATCACGGAGGAGAGTGTGCAGATTTCGATTCCGACCCGGTTCCCGCGGCTCGGCCGAAGCGTCGGCTCGTCCGCCGATCAACCCGCGGCTCCGCCCACGGAGGACCAGCTCCTCTCGGGACTCCGGCCTCAACTGCCCGCGCATCGTTCGCGCCAGACCCCACGCAGTGCCGCGTGGAATCGAGCCGCATATCCCGCGGAATCCGCAAGCGGAGACGCGGCCACCCGACCGCGCAGCGTCGCGCGGAACCCCGCGATGCGCGCCCCGTCGGTGGCTAGTCGCGCCGCAATCTCGGCAAACTCGTCCGCGTTTCGGGCCACGAGTTCCGGCAACCCGGCCGCGGCAAGGAGACTCGCGCCCACCCGCGCCGCGTGTCGGTCTCCCGAGATGGCCACGACCGGCACACCCATCCAGAGCGCCTCGCAGGTGGTGGTCGTGCCGTTGTAGGGGGTGGTGTCGAGCGCCACGTGCACGCGGCCGTAGAGGGCCAGATGCTCGTCGATGCCCTTGGTGTAGCCCACGATCTCCACGCGCTCGGGCGCGATGCCTCCGCTGGCGAGTCGCTGGAGGAAGTGGCGTCGCGCAGCGTCGCCGCCGAGCGCCTTCGACTTGACCAGCAGCCGCGAGCCGGGGACCGCGCCCATCGCCGCCGACCAGAGCGCGATCGTGTCGCTGGAGATCTTGGTCGACAGGTTGAACGACCCGAAGGTGATCGGCGCATCTGCCGCGGGAAGCACCGGTTCCAAGGCATCCGCGGGCGGCCGGTAGCAGAGGAAGCACGGATCGAGCCGCAGGAGCCGTTCGGTGGCGAGGTCGTCCGCGCCGATGGCGCCGGTCGTTGGATCAGCACGGGGATCAGCACTGGGATCAGCAGTGGGATCCGTCGTGGAATCGACGAGCCGGTAGTCCACCGAGGGATGCCCGCTGGTGTTCGGATAGCCGATCGCCGACACGATCACCGCCGCCGGCTTGCGAGAGAGCGCCGTGAGCCTGCCACCCGCCGTGTGCGCGGAGAGTTCGACGAGGATGTCGACGCGCGCCTCGCGGATGGCGCGGTCGAGCGCGGCGTCGTCGAGCATCGCCGCCTCGACCCACTGGTCGAACAGACCGCGGAACCGCTTCTCCATCGGATCGGCGGGATTGGGCGGGTTGGTGTGGAAGGCGATGAGCGACACATCCGCGGGCTTGGCCGCGATCCACGGTTCCGCGAAGTACCCCACCGAGTGCGTGCGCAGGTCGGCCGACAGCACGCCGATGCGCAGCGGCCGCGCGGGATCGCGATCCGGAGTCGCAGACATCGACGAAGGGCGCATCTCCGCCGCGGAGACCGAAGCGGAAGGCAGCGCCGACATCGCCCCGTGGTACGCGCGGTGCGCCGCGGCGATCTCCAACGCGGGGCGCGGCGCGTAGTTGAGCGCGAGCAGCAGCCGGCTCCGCAGTTCCGCATCGGCCGGCGACGCCGCCACCGCCGCCGCGAGCACCTCGATCGACTCCTCGATGCGGTCCGCCGCCTCGAGCGCGTTCGCATGGGCGCGCGCGAGCTCGGGCCACGCCGGCCGCAGCGCCCGCCCGCGCTCGCACGCGGTGATCGCGCCGTCGACATCGCCCAGCTGCGTGAGCGCCAGTGCCAGCCCAAGCCACGCGCGCTCGTAGCGCGGGTCGATCTCCACCGCCTTGCGGCACTGCTCCGCGGCGTCGGCGTGGCGCTGCACGCCCATGAGGGCGTTCGCGTAGTTGTTGCGGTACGCCGGCACCTGCGGTGCCAGCGCCACCGCGCGCGACAGCTGGTGCACCGCCTGCGCCTGCTGCCCCGCCTGCGTCAGGAGCAGCGCGAACGCCTGCACCGCATCGAGGTTGGACGGCTGCCGCTGCACCAGGAACCGCAGCGACGCGATCGCCGCATCGAGCCGCCCTTCGCGGGCGTCGCGCAGTGCGCGCTGGATGGGTGTCTCGGTGGCCATGCGGTCGATCCTCTCGCGATCCTCTCACGTTCCCCGCGCGATCCCCGCGCGAGCCTCGAGGGATCCACAGGGGATCCTCCGGCGCCCGGCCGCTCCACCGTTCAGCCGAGCGTGTTGCGCAACTCCACGGCGCGGGTCTCGAGCGGTCCGTCCTTGGCCTCCTTGGCCGCGTCGACGATGCGGTCGGCGATCCAACGCGCCTCGTTGGCGCGGTTCTTGCGCATGAGCACGCCGATCCCCTGCTGGATGTCCTTGAGCCCGTCCTCGCGCGCCACGGGCGAGAACACCACGCCGCGCACGAGGCGGTTCATCGCCTGCTTCCACGCCTCATGCGCGGGCCCCTCGGGCGCGACATCGAGCTGGTTGGCGCACTCGATGGCGAGCGCCACCACCTCGCGTGCCTTGGCATCGGAGATGCGCGCGCCGCCCGGCGCGTTGCCGCGCACGAGCGCCGCGGCGGCGTCGGCCGAATCGCCGCCCACCATCCGCCGAACGCTCGCGTCGAGCACGGTCTGCACCGCCCACGAGCAGAGTCCCGCGTCGGCGCCCGCATTGGCCATGCTCGCAATCGTGGCCGCGGCGCCCCGCGCCCGCTTGGCCTCGCCACCCTCTGCCGCGGGCAGCTGGTTGAAGAGCTGCGCGAACGCCACGGGGTGCCGCGCGAAATCCTCCGCGAGCGGCTTGCCCAGCTTGCGCGCCTCGGCCGGCTTGGCGGCGGCGATGCGCATCGACCACGCGCCATAGTGGAGCGGACACAGCTTGCACGCCTCGGCGGCGATGGCGCCGCGCTCATCCTGCTTGCACAACTCCGCCGCGGCCAGCAGCGTCTCCGCCGCCACGAACGCGCGCGCATCGGCCTGCGCCTCCTGCATGAGCGGCATGAACCACGCGGGATGCCCCCACTGCATGACGATGCCCGCATGGCAGCCGCTCTCGGCCCAGCCCGAGATGTCGTTGTTGATCGACCAGCGGTGCGGCTCCTTCTGCCACAGGAACGCGCAGTGCCCCGGCTGCCCCACGGGCATCGCCGGCACGCCGAACGCCTGGCTCATCGAGCTGCCAAAGCGCGAGATGGCGCCGCACACGCCCCCGTACTCGAGCATGACCGCGAGCGTCATGGGCTTGTTGTCGTAGAACCTGCCGCCCTCCTGCACGCTCACGCCGTTCTTGTTGACCAGGTTGTAGGCGAGCATGTGCGCGCCGTCGCCCACCTTGTCGCGGGCGCGCAGCTCGGCCTTGATGTTGGCGCGCGCCCACGCGAGGTCGGCGTCGCTCGACCAGCTGCCCACCACATAGCGGAGCTCCCACGCGGAGAGGTCGCGGAAGCTCGCGAAGAGCACGCCCTCCCTGTCCCACGCGATGTAGCTGTCCAGGCGGGCCACGGGGTCGATCGGCGTGTTGTCGGCCATCCAGCGCACGGGCTCGGCGAAGACGAGCGCCGTGGCCACCGCGATCCGCAGCGGCAGGCCCGCGCGGTGTGACTCGTCGCGCACGCAGCGCGCGAGGACTCGCGCGGCCTCCTCCCACTTGCCCCCCGCCGGGTCGCCCGAGCCAAGGAACATGCCGAGCGCATCGCGGTCGGCGAGCATCCACGCGAAGAGACCGCGGCACGCGGCATCGGCGCGCACCGCGGGGCCCACGCGCGCGAGCACGCGCCACTGCATGAGCGCGAGCGCCCCTGCGTCGGTGGCGGCAAAGCGCGCGACCACCTTGGGGGCCGCGGAGCCGAGCTCCTTGCCGAGGCTTGCCGAGAGCGACTCGAAGTACGCCTCGAGCGCACCATCGCGCGCGGCTCGCGCGGCGTCGGCCTCGAGCGACTGCGTGGTCAGGCGGACGGGAGGCGCGAGGGGAACGCCCGCGGCGACCGGCACGGCCGGCGCCGCAGGACCCACGCCAAGGGCGGTCGTCGGATTGGTCGCGACCATCGACAGCGCGAGCAGCGCAACGCCGGCGGCTGCGGCACGCGGAGTGGAACGCACCGACATCCTCACGGGGTCGGCGCCTTGGCGGGAGCGGCAGCGCCAGTGCCCGGCTGCGGGTTCTTCGCGGGCGCCGGCGGCGCCGCGTTGGTGTAGCCCTCCGGCGGCGTCGCCGAGAACATCGCGGCGTCGATCTTGTCGCCCACGCGCACGCTGCGGAACTCATGCGTGGTGCGCGGCGCGCCCTCGGCGTCCTGCTGCTGGATCACGCGTCGCGGGAAGCCGTCGGTGCGGGCGTACGCGATCTCAAAGAACACGCGCTGCACATCCACGATGCCCGGCTTGCCGTCGCCCGCGTCGTCGGCGTACACGTCCCGGCTCTTGACGATGCGCACCACATCGCACTCGACGCCGTCGATCGTCTCGGTGGCCGCCACCTGCGCCGCCACGATCACGGGCCGCAGCTCGATCTGGTTGCTCGTCCTGCCCGCGGCGCGCGCCAGCTGCCGCTCGTTGGTGAGCCACGCGGGGATCGCCCCCCACGCGAACGGCGCCACCGTGGGCCAGTCGGAACGCGTCTCGCGGTAGATGCGGGCGCCATTGTCGACAAGCAGGCCGCGCGAGCCGTTGTGGGTGAACACCACGACGCCACCGCTCGCCACGGGACTGATGCGCATGCGCGGAAGGCTGTACGCGTCGGTGTGGATGTACTCGAGCGTGACCTCGTGCGGATCGCCGAAGCCCGGCGGGATGCCCGTCGGGTCGCCACCCTCGATGCGGCCGCTGCTCACCAGCGCGATGGTCTTGAGTTCACCCGCCACGGTCGTGCCGCGGGTGATGATCTCGAGCGCCTTCGGCTCCAGCGCGTCGGCCACCTGGAATGCGGAAGGCTTCTTCGCGGGCTCCGCGGCGCCCTTCCCGTCCGGGGGACGCACGCCCTTGGGGCCGTCGACGAACGGATCGCGCGGAATGTCGATCTCGAAGCCAGGCGGGGTCGCGGGCTTGGCGGGATCCGCCGCGGGGGTCGCCGGCTTCGCGGGCGGCGTGGTCACTGGCTTCGCGGGGGGCGTGGTCCCAGGCGAGCCCGCAGGCGTCGGCTTGTTTGCAGGCGGTGCGCTGGGCGGGGTCTGCTGCGCAGGCAGCGACGATGCGCAGATGCAGGCACAGACGGCGCCGATCACCAGCGCGGGGATCCCGAGATGCGCGAACGATCCGAGGTAGAGCCGGTCCACGGGAGGAGTGCAGGCACGACGGGTCCGAGGACGGTGGGTCGACGCAGGCGGGTGTCGAAGCATGGTTCGGAGCATACCGCCGTCGCTCCTGCGGGTCGCACACCCGCACCGATCTCCCCGCCCCAAACGCACCGACGGCCGGTGCCCGCGGGTCCGCGAAGCACCGGCCGTCGTCTGTTCGTGGTCTCGTTCCTGCGCGTGCGCGGACGCTGGACAGGCAGCCAGCGTCCTGCTCACAGCGCGCTCATGCGGATCACTTGCCGCCGAGCGCCTTCTCGATCACCGCACGGAGCTTGTCTCCCGACGGGTCGGACATGCCCACCTCGATCTCGACGATCTTGCCGTCCTTGCCCACCACGACCAGCGTGGGGATGGCGGTGATGCCGTAGGCGTTGGCCAGTTCATCCGCCTCGAACACGCCGGGGTAGGTGAACTTCTTGCTGGCGATGTACTCCTTGCCAGCGGTCGGGCTGCGCTCGCCCATGTTCACGCCGAGCACCACCACGCCCTTGTCCTTGTACTCGTCGTGGATCTTCTGCATGACGGGCATGGCCGCCTTGCACGGACCGCACCAGGTGGCCCAGAAGTCGAGGAGCACGACCTTGTCCTTGAAGGAGGCCATGGTGACCTCCTTGCCGTCGGCGTCCTTGAGCTTGAAGTCGGGCGCGGCATCGCCCGCGGTGAAGTTCATCTCCGGGGTCTCGCCACCCATGCCGGGCACCTCGGGCTCGGTCTTCTTGTAGCCCTCGGGCGCCTTGGTGGAGAAGATGTCCGCCGCGAACTCGGGATCGGCCTTGATCTCGCTGATGGTGTAGATCGGCGACGGCACGGGACCCATGCCCGCAGCAGCCTCGCCGAAGTCCGGGTCGAGGCGGATGCGCCGCGGCAGGTTGTCCGACTTGGCGAACGCCGTGGTCTCGGTGATGGTGATCTTGGTGGCGGGCATGCCCTCGGCCATCTCGACCTCCATCGTGCGCACGGCCTTCACCACCGCGCAGTCGACGCCGTCGACCTTCTCGTCGCCCACGGGCTCGATCGACACGGGATCGGAGAGCTTGGCGGGGCCCTGGACCTCGCCGCGCTGCTCGCTCAGCCAGCTGGGGAACGACTGCATGGCCATGCCGGCGAGCATCATGCTGAGCTCGCCGCCACCTTCCATGTACTCCTTCTCGGTGGGGCTGATGGCGATCGCCGCCTCTGGCGCGAGCACGAAGACCATGCCGTTCTGCTCGCCCTTGAGGATCTCGGCGCGGATGGTGTCGTGGCCGAGGCCCGACTTGCCCTCGGCGCCGAACTGCACGCTGAAGCGCGCCTTGCCACCGAAGTCCGGCGGAATCATCGCCGCGAGCTCGGGCGACTTGGCGTCGAGCTTCATCTCCGACACGAACGACACGCCCTTGAGCTTGCGCACGGCGGCAACCGCCGCGTCGTAGGTCTTCTTGGCGGCGGCATCGATCACGCCCGCGGGCTTCGCCTCCTGCTGCGGGGCGGGTGCGGGTGCCACGGGAGCAGCCGGCGCTGCGGGAACGCCCTGCGCCAACAGGGTGGTCGAGGTCAGCGCGAGCGCTGCGGTGGAGACGAGAGTGAAAGCGAATCGCTGCATGGTGGATCCGGACAGAACGCCTGCGGTGCCAACGGCGTTCCGTCCCACACCAAGCGGGAATCGTGCGAGAACGCGGGCGGAATGGTAGCCAACGGACCTACTTCCCGCCGAGGGCGGCGTCGAGCACCTTGCGAAGGCCTGCGCCCGAGGGATCGGCCAACCCGACCTCGATCTCAACGACCTTGCCGTCCTTGCCGATCACCACCAGCGTCGGGATCCCGGGAACGCCGTAGGCCTCGGCGAGCTCGTCGCCCTTGAGGAGGCACCCGTAGGTGTACTTCTTCTTGGCGATGTAGTCCTTCGCGGCCTGGGGCTTCTGCTCCCAGGTGTTCACGCCGAGCACCACGACGCCCTTGGACTGGTACTCGTCGTGCAGCTTCTGCATCGTCGGCATCGCCGCCACGCACGGGCCGCACCAGGTGGCCCAGAAGTCGAGGAGCACGACCTTGCCCTTGAGCGAGGCGAGCGTGACCTCCTTGCCGTCGAGGTCGGTGAGCTTGAAGTCGGGTGCGGGGTCGCCGACCTTGACCGTGAGTCCCGGAGGCGCGGGCACGGCCCTGGCGTCGCCGCCTTCGCCGTCGCCGGCAGCGAGGTCCATCGGGAAGCCCGGCATCTCGAACTCGACCTCCTTGAAGCCCTTCTCCTTCAATGCCTCGGCGGTCTCGAGCGCGAAGAGCGCGTCGTCGAGCTTCGGCCCGGCGCCCTTCGCGGCCTCGCCGGCCGCGGCCTTCGGATACACCTTGAGCCCGACGAGCGTGACCACCGGCGTCGGCATGGCGGGCATGGCGTCGTCCTCGCCGCCCTCCTCACCGTCGGCGGCCACCGTCGCGCCGGCGAACTCCATGCCGAACCGACGCGGCAGCCCGTCGGCGCGCGCGAAGGCGATCGTCTCGGTCATCGGCATCTTCTCGGTGCGCATGTCGCCCTCGTCCGGTCCATCGACCACGCCGATCTCGATCTCGCGCACGACCTTCACCAGGTCGCACTCGAGGTCGTCGACGGTGGCGGTGCCGACGAGCTCGAGCACCACCGGCTCGCCCATCTCGACCGGCGCCGACATGCCGCGGTACCACTCCGGGCACGCCGAGGCGGCCATGCCGAAGAGCATCTGCGCGCTTCCGCCGTCCGCACCGGAAACCTGAACGAAGGTCTTGGCCTTGTCGTCGATCTGGCGCAGCCTGCCGCCGTTCAGCACCATCACCCGGCCCTGCTGCGGGCCGTCGAGCGTCTCGATCCGCACCGCGTGGGGCGGCAGCATGCCGGGCTTGGCATCACCCGCGTCGCCTACGAAGCGGATCCGGTAGCGCTTGCGGGCGCGGACCTCCTCGGGCATGCCGACGTTGATGCCATCGGTGCCACCCTCGAGCCGCATCTGCCCGTCGAACTGCACCCCGTCGAGCTTCGCCGTCTCGGCCTTGGCGCGGTCGTAGATCGCCTTCGCCTTGGCGTCGATCTTGCGCTCGATGGGTGGGAGGGCCTTCGCGTCGGCACCGCCGATCGGCACGCCCTTCACCACGACCTGCGCGGCGGAGGGCGAGACGGCGGACAGCGCGCACAGCGCGGCGACGGCGAACGATCGAAGTGTGGTCATGAGGCGCTCCTGATGCGCGCGCCGGCCCGATCCGTCGGCGATCGACGGAATTCAGTAGAGCACGCGGAAGCGGATCGTACCCGCGACCCCGCGCAGCTCGTCGACCACGGCGTCGTCGTAGGTCTTGTTCACATCGGTCACCACGTAGCCGACCGACTCGGTCGTGCGCAACGACTGGCCGAGGATGTTGATGCGGCGCCTGGCCAGGATGCCATTGATCTCGGCGAGCACGCCCGGCTGGTTGCGGTGGAGGTGCAGGAAGCGGTGCGCGCGCGGCGTGGGCGGCAGCGCGATCTCGGGCAGGTTGACGCTGCCGGCGGTCGCGCCCGTGTTGACATGCTCGACCAGGCGGTTGGCCACGAAGAGGCCGATCCCCTGCTGCGCCTCCGCCGTCGACCCGCCGATGTGCGCGGTGAGGATGACGTTCGGCACCCCGCGCAGGGGCGTGTCGAACGGCTCCTTGTTCGAGTTCGGTTCCGCGGGAAAGACATCAACCGCGGCCCCGCCAACATGGCCCGCCTTGATGCTCGCCGCGAGGGCAGCGAGGTCGACGATGTGCCCGCGCGAGAGGTTGAGGAGGAGCGCCCCCTGCTTCATCCGACGCAGCTCGCGCTCGCCGATCAGGTTCGTGTTCTCGCGGCGCCCGTCGACATGCAGGCTCACGGCGTCGGACTTGGCGAGGAGGTCGCCCAGCGACTTCGCCTTGCGCGCGTTGCCGAGCGGCATGACCTCGGCGAGGTCGTGGTAGAGGACGTTCATGCCCATCGCCTCGGCCAGCACCGAGAGCTGCGAGCCGATGTGCCCGTAGCCCACGATGCCGAGCGTCTTGCCGCGCACCTCGCTGCAGCCCTGCGCGCTCTTGCGCCAGCCGCCCGCGTGCAGGATGCGGTCGCTCTCGACCGCGCGGCGCATGAGCATGACGATCTCGCC
>CAIOCH010000069.1 GCA_903856525.1 uncultured bacterium
ACGTTGATCGGCACGCCGCGGAAGATGAGCTCCTCGATCGCGGGGCAGCCCTCGGGCGTGCCCGGGACCTTGATGTAGAGGTTCGGGCGGCCGGCGCGCTTGTGGAGCTCGACCGCCTGCGCGACCGTGCCCGCGGTGTCGTTCGCGAGCAGCGGCGAGACCTCGAGCGAAACCCAGCCATCGACGCGGTTCGTCTTCCGGTGGATGTCGGCGAACAGGTCGGCCGCGCGGGTCAGGTCGCTGATCGCGCAGGCGAAGAAGATCTCCTCGGTCGACAGGCCCTTTGCCGCGAGGTCGCGCACCTGCGCGTCGTAGGCGTTGCCCGAACCGATCGCCTTCTCGAAGATGGTCGGGTTCGAGGTCAGGCCCGTGACCGAGAGATCCCGGATGTACCCAGCAAGCGTGCCCGAGTCGAGGAGCGTTCGGGTGATGTTGTCGACCCAAAGCGACTGCCCGAGGGCGGCAAGGCGGGCGGTCGGCTTGGATGCTGGCGCGGAAGTGGTCATGGGGGAACTCCAGATCGGTCGTCGGCACACTAGCAGAGCAATTCAAGCGCGGGCACGACATCTCAGGCGTCCGCCCCGCGACCTCCACGCCCTGTTCTGCCGATACTGGCAGCCAACATGGCCGCCAAGAAGACCCGGAAGTCCACCTCCACCCCGTCTCCCACCCGCCCCGCCCGGCCCTCGGCTGCTGCTTCGGTCCCGGCTCCCGCGCCCGTCGTGCCCGCCTGGCATGTCGCTCCCGACGAAACCAAGGCGTGGCGCCGCCTGACGACACTCGCGAGGAAGGGCCGCTCGATGGACCTCCGCAAGGCGTTCGCAGCCGACCGGACGCGCGGAACGCGATTCGCGGTGGAGTCCCTCGGCATCCACCTCGACTATTCGAAGAACCTCGTGGACGCGGCGACCATGGACGCGCTGTTCGCGCTCGCCTCCGAGTGCGGCGTGGCCAGGCATGCGAAGGCCATGTTCCGCGGCGAGGCGATCAACACCACCGAGAACCGCGCCGTGCTCCATGTCGCGCTTCGCGCGCCCAAGGACGCCGTCATCAAGGTCGACGGATGCAATGTGGTGCCCGATGTGCACGAGGTGCTCGAGCGCATGGAGCGGTTCGCGAACGCCGTCCGCGGCGGCAAGTGGCGCGGACACACGGGCAAG
Organism: uncultured bacterium; assembly: GCA_903856525.1. Classification (GTDB taxonomy): domain Bacteria; phylum Planctomycetota; class Phycisphaerae; order Phycisphaerales; family SM1A02; genus QWPT01. The sequence goes on from CAIOCH010000069.1 coordinate 1,161, forward strand.
CGCATCCGCACCGTCGTGAACATCGGCATCGGCGGCTCCGACCTCGGGCCGGTGATGGCATACGAGGCGCTCAAGGACTTCACGAGGGACTCGGCCGGGCGCTCGATCGAGTGCCGCTACATCTCCAACATCGATGGCGAGGACTTCCACGAGAAGACCCACGACCTCGACCCCGAGGAGACGCTCTTCGTCGTCAGCTCGAAGACCTTCACGACCATCGAGACCATGACCAACGCGCAGACCGCGCGGACGTGGGCGCTCAGGAAGCTCAAGGACCCGGCGGCGGTGGCGAAGCACTTCGTGGCCGTCTCGACGAACGCCGCGGAGGTGTCGAAGTTCGGCATCGACACCGCCAACATGTTCGGCTTCTGGGATTGGGTCGGCGGCCGCTACTCGATGGACTCGGCCATCGGCCTCTCGACCATGGTGGCGATCGGTCCCGACGGCTTCCGCGAGCTGCTCGGCGGCTTCCGCGACATGGATGAGCACTTCCGCACGGCACCGCCGAAGAAGAACCTGCCGTACCTGCTGGCCCTCATCGGCATCTGGAACCGCGACTTCCTCGGCTGCGAGACGGTCGCCGTCCTCCCCTACTGCCAGTACCTGCACCGCCTGAGTGCCTACCTCCAGCAGCTGGAGATGGAGTCGAACGGCAAGCGCGTCCAGCTCGACGGCACGCCCTGCCGCTGGCAGACGAGCCCCGTGATCTGGGGCGAGCCGGGCACCAACGGCCAGCACGCCTTCTACCAGATGATCCATCAGGGGACCTCGCCTGTCCCGTGCGACCTGATCGCGTTCGCGCAGCCGCTGCACGAGATCGGGGAGCATCAGGACATCCTGCTCGCGAACTTCCTCGCGCAGAGCGAGGCGCTCGCCTTCGGCAAGACCCCAGCGGAGGTTCGCGCCGAGGGGACGCCCGAGTGGCTCGTGCCGCACCGCACCTTCCCCGGCAACCGTCCCACCAGCACGCTGCTGTGCGAGAAACTCTCGCCGCGCATGCTTGGGCGACTCATCGCGCTCTACGAGCACAAGGCGTTCGTGCAGGGCTCCATCTGGCGCGTGAACAGCTTCGACCAGTGGGGAGTCGAGCTTGGCAAGGTCCTCGCCAAGCGCATCATCCCCGAGTTGTCGGGCAAGGCGCCCTCGAAGGCGGCGCACGACAGCTCGACCAACGCCCTCATCGCACGGTACCGCGCCTGGCGCGGGCGGTAGACTCCGCGC
>CAIOCH010000070.1 GCA_903856525.1 uncultured bacterium
AGATCGAGAACATGCGCATGCGCTTGATCGCCTGCACGACCGGGATGTCGGGCGTGAGGCAGAAGTCCTCGCGTTCGAGGTGGCGGCGCGCGATGAGGTCGCGGATGTCGCCGTAGGTCGGGCGCTGGATGAAGCCGTTGTCGACCATCCAGAAGTCATTGCACATCTTCGACAGGTACTTGGCGCCGTTGTCGCAGATGAGCGTGACCACGCGCTTCGGCTCCGTCTGCTCGCGGCAGTAGCGCAGCGCCGCCGCGAAGAGCGTTCCCACCGACGATCCCGCGAGCACGCCCTCCTTGCGCAGCAGTTCGCGCGCGGTATGGAACGCCTCGCCGTCGGGGATCGCGTACGCCTTCTTCACCAGCTCCAGGTGGCAGATCGAGGGGACGAAGTCCTCGCCGATCCCCTCGACGAGCCACGATCCCGGCTGCACGGTCCTTCCCTCGTTGACGAGCGGCGTGAGGATCGAGCCGACCGGATCGGCGAGGATCATCTCGCACGCCGGGTTGCGCTCCTTGAGGTACTTGCCCACGCCCGACACCGTTCCACCCGAGCCGATGCCGGCGACGAACGCATCGATCCTGCCCTCCATCTGCTCCCAGATCTCGGGCCCGGTCGTGTCGTAGTGCGCCTGGGGATTCGCCTCGTTGGTGAACTGGCTGGCGTAGAAGGCGTCGGGATCGTCGCGGGCGATCTTCTCCGCCACATCCTGGTAGTACTCGGGGTGTCCCTTGCCCACATCGGAGCGCGTGAGCACCACCTCGGCGCCCATGGCGCGCAGGTGGGAGATCTTCTCATCACTCATCTTGTCGGGAACGACCACCGTGAGGCGGTAGCCCTTCTGCCCCGCCACGAGCGCGAGCGCGAGACCCGTGTTGCCCGCAGTCGCCTCGACGATGCGGCCGCCCTTCTTGAGCTGGCCTGACCGCTCCGCGGCGTCGATCATGGTCACCGCGATGCGGTCCTTGATCGAGTTACCCGGGTTCATCGACTCCATCTTCACAAACAGCCGACACGGCCCCGTGTCGATGCGCGTGATCTCGAGCATCGGCGTGTTGCCGATCATCTCCAGGATGTTGTGATAGACGGGGGCGGTGGCACGCACGGCGGTCATGCGCGGAGTGTACAGAAGCGAGAAACCTCCGCCACGGAGGGGAGACCGCGTCGCAGTCGGCACGCTTCGGGCACGCTGCCGACGCGCGGCTGGCACGTGTCGGGCACGTGTCGGGCGCGTGTCGGGCACATGCCGATCACTCCCCGCTCAGCCGTTTCCAGCCCACGATCCGTCGCGCCACCACGGCCGGCGCGGATCGACTCCCCACGTTCCTTCGGGGTCCGCGAGGTCGATCTCGATGAGCGGTGCATCGCCCTCGAGGAAGAGGTCGAGACCCGCCCCTCGCAGCTCACCGGCGCGCAGCGCAAGCTCGACGTAGAGGCCGCGGGAGACCGTGTCCTCGTCGACCACCGCAGGTACGCCGGGCTTCATGGCGCGGCACTCGGCGCGGAACACCTCGGCACCGCCGGCAAGGACGTCGCCCACCCGCTCGAGCAGGGCGTCGGCGTTGTCCTGCTTGAGCGCGTTGAGCGCCTTGCGACCCTCACCGCGGCGGTGGTAGCTGAGGGCGCGCGCGAACGCCTCGAGCTGCGCCGGCTCGGCGATGGTGCGGCGCACTGCGGTGCCGCGTCCTCCGACGAGCTCGGCCGCCGCGAGCGCCCGCGCCCGCTCCTCGGCCGTCGCGGCAAACTGTGCGATCGCCAACATGGCGCTGCGCCCGAGCCGCTGGGGATCGAGCGCCCCGGCGAGACCGAACAACTGCCGCGCCAGCCGCTGCTCCGCGTCGGTCCGAGCCTGGTCGGCCACCGCCTCGCCGAGCTCGAGGTAGTCCATCGGACGCACGGGATCGAGCCGGCGCAACTTCTCCTCCCAGCGCGAGTCGGGAGCCCGCGAGAGCGCGAGCGACGCGGTCACAACCGCACACGCCATGGCGGACGGGACCAGCACACGGAGGATGGCTCGGAGCTCTGCACGCATGCCCGTTACCCGCTTGCCCTTTCCGTCGGCTTCGGCGCCACATCGGCGTCGAGGATCGACAGTGTGGTGTAGAGGTCGCCCATGATCTGCTCGGTGGCGCTGCCCGCGGCCGCGCGAACGGTGCGCGCCGCGGCGACCATCTCCGCAACCTTCGAGCGCAGTGCCGGCTGCCGCGCCACGACCAGCATGGCGGCGTAGTCGAGGATCGCGGGCGTCTCCGCCGCCATCCGCTGGCTCACGCTGCGGGCGAGCGACCGGCGCGCGGCGCGCAGCCGCTCGATCTCCTCGACCGACGCAGGGAACGGCTCCGCAAGGAACCGCGACGCCGCCTCCGTGCGCAGCGCATCGCACACCGCCGCGAGCCCTCGCTCCGGCCGCGCCGTCGCACCGGCGGTCGTGATCGGCGCAACCGCTTCGGCGCCTCCGAACGCCGCGGCCAGCGCGCCCGACTGGCTCACGATCTCCGTCACCGCGAGATCCATGGCGCTGGCCGCGGAGTCCTCGAGCTGGGTGATCTTCTCGAGCAGCGCCCGCCGCCCCTCGGCGATCCAGTCGCGGCCTGCGACCGTGGCGCCCGACATGGCGCCCACGAACAGGCGCGCGTCGTCGGATCCCGACGGCGCATCGGCAAGCGCGTCGAGCAGCGCCCGCAGCACCTCGCGGCCGTTGGTGTAGCGGTCCATGAGTACCGAACACAGCTCCCCGCGAACATCGGCCTGCGTGCCGCGGAGCGCCTCCACCGCGGCAAGGCGCGCGTCGAGGG
>CAIOCH010000071.1 GCA_903856525.1 uncultured bacterium
CAACGGCGCTGGAAAGACCACCAGCTTTCGCATGGCCATCGGCATGATCACCCCGGAGGGTGGCTCGGTGCATTTCGATGGCAGGGACGTCACGCACGAGCCCATGTACCGCCACGCGCTCGCGGGCATGGGCTATCTGTCGCAGGAGCCAAGCGTCTTCCAGCGCCTGAGCTGCGAGGAGAATCTGCTGGCCATCCTCGAGACGCAGGCGCTCAGCCGCGAGCAGCGCAAGTCGCGCGCCCGCGAGCTCCTCGAGCAGTTCGGCCTGCTGCACAAGGCCAAGGATGAGGCGCGCACCTGCTCGGGCGGCGAGCGCCGGCGCCTGGAGATCGCGCGCGCCCTCGTGACGCGCCCCAAGCTCATGCTGCTCGACGAGCCGTTCGCTGCGGTCGACCCGCACACCGTCGAGGAGCTGCAGGTGGAGGTGCGGCGGCTTGCCGACAACGGCATCGCCATGCTGGTCACCGACCACAACGTGCAGCAGACGCTGCGCATCTGCGACCGCGCCTACATCGTCCACGAGGGCCGCAATCTGCGCGAGGGCTCGCCGCGCGAGATCATCAACGACCAGGGTGTCCGCGAGGCCTACCTCGCATCGACCTTCCGCGGCGACGAGTTCGACTGAGCGCCCACGGATTCCCACCCCGCCACATGCACCCGCTGCACGCCATGCGCTCCTCTCCTGCGATCACCTCGATGCTTGCGATGGTCGGCTTCGCGTTCCTCACTGGGTGCGTCGAGCGCCGCGTGTGGGTCGATACCGATCCGCCGGGGGCCCTCGTCTGGATCAACGACGCCCAGATCGGCCGCTCGCCGGTCGATGTCGGCATCACCCACGATGGCGTCTACGACCTGCGCATCGAAAAGGAGGGGTACGAGCCCATCGTCACGGGTGCCACCGTGGACGGTCCCCTGTGGGACCAGCCGCCGCTCGACTTCTTCGCGGAGATCCTGCCCGTGGACAGCCGCAACCACACCCACTGGCGCTTCGTGCTCCGCGCCCGCGATGAGTCGGACGCAGACCTTGCGGCGCGTGCCGAGCGCTTTCGCGAGCGCCTGCGCGCCGAGTAGGCTGTCTCTCTGCGGCCCGAAGCGGGCGGGCGCATCGCTGCCTCGAGACGTGGCCGATGCGCCCCAAAAGAAACACCGTCCGGCGCGCTCCGACTCGCTCCGGACGGTGATCGCGACTCCGAAGAGCCACAGATTCCTGATGGGGACTCCCTCTCCAAGCGCTCACATGGCCTCTGGCCGAAGCGGACTGCGCATCGTGCCTGCCACGGTGGTACTCCGCTGCGGGCGCTGGCTTGGGATCCCTGCGTGAAAGTGTTGTGTGTGCATGGGGTCGGTCGGTAGACTGACCTCAGCGCTCCCGTCACGGTACCGAAGTCGGCACCCTGTGGTCAACGAGTTTGCCGCGGAAAGTTCGAAGTCGAAGCGATCGATGCAAGATTCTTCAGGACAAGTTCTTACGAGCGATGATCCTGCGGGGCTGTCCTGTAATCCCGCTGCTCCTGCTGCGTCACCTTCGCAGCGGGTTGTGGAGGTCGCCCTGGCGGCCCTCTACCGCCGTTCCGAGGGACGTATCGAGCTGCTTGTGGCCCGGCGTCACGCACAGGCGATCCGAGGCGGGCTCTGGGAGTTCCCCGGTGGCAAGATCGAGGAGGGGGAGCAGCCTGTCTCCGCGGCGCTTCGGGAGGTGGCCGAGGAGGTTGGTCTGGGCGCCGACGCCCTGATCACGGATCCGCGGGCCGTCATGGTGGTGGATCACTCCGACCCCGAGGTGGCGCGTGAAAAGTCGATCA
>CAIOCH010000072.1 GCA_903856525.1 uncultured bacterium
GCGCCCCATTGGCCGAAGATCGCGATCAGGTTTCGGCCGCCCTCGACGTCGACATCGAGGCCCGCGATCGAGTGCGCGCCGCCGTCGGGGGCAAGCATGTGGATGGCGGCGCGCCCGGTGCCCTGGACCGCGCAAAGCACCAGGAACCCAAACGCGACGCTCGACGCACGCCGCCGCCACACGAGGGTGTTCGGTTGCGGGGTCGCCGTCGAGGGCTCGTGAGCGTGTGGCGAGGTCATCGGCGGTCAGGGTAGCGCGCGTGTGCGGCGGCCGAATGGGCTCGCGCGAGGTCCACTGCCCCAAACGTGGTTCCGGCGCGCCACGGCTCACCAAGTCCTTGCCGCCCTCTCGCGGAATCTAAACCGGGCATGTCGATCCTCCTTCGCGAAGGTGCCGCCACGGACCGGCGGCGCGGGTTCCATCCAGCGGAACCGTGGAGTTTCGACGCATGAAGGCGCGCTACCGGACACTCTTCATCAGCGACTGCCACCTCGGCTCGAACGGCGCGCAGGCAGACGCGCTCGCGCGCTTTCTCAAGCATGTCGAGGCCGACGAGATCTACCTCGTCGGCGACATCATCGACATGTGGCGCCTCAAGCAGCGCTGGTACTGGCCCGACTCGCACAACACCGTGCTGCGGCGGCTGCTCAAGATGTCGCACAAGGGGACGCGCATCGTCTACGTGCCGGGCAACCACGACGACGCATCGCGGCAGTTCTGCGGGTTGGTGTTCGGCGGCATCGAGGTGGCCATGGAGGCGGTGCACGAGACGGCAGACGGTCGGCGGCTGCTGGTGACGCACGGCGACAAGTTCGACCTCGTGGTGCGGCACTCGCGCCTGCTCTCGGTGGCGGGCTCCGTGGGCTACGAGATGCTGCTTGGCATCAACAAGTGGTACAACCGCGCGCGCAGGCTGTTCGGCCTTCCCTACGACTCGCTCTCGCAGGCGATCAAGCTGCGCGTGAAGCGCGCCTGCAGCTTCATCTCCAACTTCGAGACTGCCCTGGTCCGCGATGCCAAGGAGGGCGGCTACGACGGCGTCGTGTGCGGCCACATTCACAAGGCCGAGCAGCGCGACATGGACGGCATCGCCTACCTCAACTGCGGCGACTGGGTCGAGAGCTGCACGGCACTGGCCGAGCATGCCGATGGCCGCATCGAGCTGATCCACGGGCTCGCGTTCCTGGCGGCGCGCGATGCCGCAAAGGCCGCGCGCGAGGATGCGGGCCGCGGTTCCGTCGCAGCCGGTGGCGAGGAGCACGACGAGGAGCACGAAGAGGAGGGTGATGAAGCCGCTCCGTGGCTCGCGGCGCCCATCGCGTTCCTGAGGGTCGCCCAGTGAGGATCCTGCTCGCGACCGACGCCTGGTCGCCGCAGGTCAACGGAGTGGTGCGCACCTGGCAGCAGACGATCCGCGAGCTCGAGGCGTTGGGGCATGCGGTCGAGGTCATGCATCCCGGGCTCGGGCGCACCATCGCGGCGCCGCGCTACAACGAGATCCGCCTGTCGCTCGCGCCGTGGCGCATCGTGTCGCGCGCGATGTCGCGGCCGTTCGACGCCGTCCATATCGCCACCGAGGGTCCGATCGGCCTCGAGACGCGACGGCGCTGCGAATCGCGCGGGATTCCGTACACCACGAGCTACCACACGCAGTTCCCCGAGTACATGAAGCGCTACTTCGCGCTGCCGCCCGCGGTCACCTGGCGCTTCATGCGCTGGTTCCACGGCGGCGCGCGCGCGACGCTCGCGCCCACGCAGCAGGTGACGGAGCAGCTGCGCGCGCAGGGGATCGCGCGCGCGCAGACCTGGTGCCGCGGCGTCGACACCGCGCAGTTCCGACCCGTGGCGAACACGCTGCTCGGTGACCTTTCGCGCCCGATCCACCTCTATGCCGGCCGCGTGGCGCGCGAGAAGAACATCGACGCCTTCATCGACGCGCCGCTCCCCGGCTCCAAGGTCGTCGTGGGCGACGGCCCCGAGCGCGCGCGGCTCGAGCGCGCGCACCCCGAGGTGCGCTTCGTCGGCTACCGCTTCGGCGACGAGCTCGCTGCGTGCTACAGCGGTGCCGATGTGTTCGTGTTCCCGAGCCGCACCGACACCTTCGGCGTGGTGATGCTCGAGGCGAACGCGTGCGGCGTTCCGATCGCGGCGTATCCCGTGACGGGGCCGATCGATGTGGTGCAGGAGGGCGTGAACGGCGCACTCGACGAGGATCTACCGCGCGCCGCCGCGCGGGCGCTGCAGGTGCCGCGGGATTCGTGCGTTGCGCACGCCCATCGCCATGGTTGGCGCCGCGTGGCGGAGGTACTGCTGTCGCA
>CAIOCH010000073.1 GCA_903856525.1 uncultured bacterium
ACCTACCACTTCGCGGTCGTCGTCGACGACGAGCTGATGGGCGTCACCCATGTCCTCCGCGCGCAGGAGCACTTCACCAACACCGCGAAGCACATGCTGCTGCAGGACGCGCTCGGCTTCCGCCGTCCCGTGTACGGCCACCTCTCGATCATCAAGAATCCCGATGACTCGAAGATGTCAAAGCGCGACAAGGACAAGGTGCTGCGCAAGGCCGTCAAGGAGCGCGGGCTGACAGCGCCGCCGGCGGGAACCGTGACCGCCGAGGAATGGTCCAAGTGGATCGGCGATGACAACGTGCAACTCGATCTCGAGGGTGCGATCCGTCTCGGCGAGGCGCTCAATGTCACGCTGCCCGAGATCAATGTCGACGACTTCCGCCGCTCGGGCTACCTGCCCGAGGTGCTCTGCAACTTCCTCGCGCTCAACGGCTGGAGCCCCGGCCACGACATCGAGAAGTTCGACAACGGGTTCCTCAAGCAGCGCTTTGGCCTCGACCGCGTGATGAAGACGCCGGCGAAGTTCGACCGCGTCAAGCTGCTCGCATTCAACACCGACGCGATCACCGGCATGGCGCCCGCCGATTTCGCGCGCCGCTGCCGCGAGCATGCGGTGCAGTTCCGTGCCGAGTACCTCGCCAAGCTCGACGACGCCAGGTTCGCGCTGCTCATGACGGCGTGCCAGGAGCGCTCGAAGACGCTCGACGATCCCTTCAAGTCGAACGGGTTCCTGATCGTGGCCGATGAGGCGCTGGACTTTCGTGACGACAAGAATGTCCGCAAGGCCCTGGGCATCGGCGCCGCGCCTGCCGACGGCAGCCGCAGCGGCCTCGACCATCTGCGCGCGGTCCGCGGACTCCTCGCCGCTGCGCCGGAGTGGACGCAGCCGGCGCTCGAGGCGCTTGCCACGGCCTACGCGGCCGAGCACGCCGGCGCCAAGATCGGCGCGGTCGCGCAGCCGCTGCGCATCGGCGTTTCGGGATCGACTGTCAGCCCGCCCATCTGGGACACCCTCGTGCTGGTCGGAAAGGCGAGTTCGCTCGCCCGCATCGACCGGTGCCTGGCCTGGGCGGCCGGTCTGCGGTGAACCGTCCGTAGGTTCCTTGCGCGGAGGGCTTGCGCGGAGGCCTTGCGCGCGGTCTCCGCGTGGCTTCCCCGCATTGTCGAGTCGTCGAGCCCGCTTCGGAGCACCCATCGTGAAAACGAACAGCGCCCCCGACGATCGTCGGGGGCGCTGGTTCTTGGTACCGAGGAACTGCCGCGAAACCTCAACGACGGCGGCGGCCGACGATGCCCGCGAGTCCGAGCAGCGCGATCGCTCCCGGCGCGGGGACGAGCGAGCCGTTCACGTCGACCATCATGCGGCTCGGCGAGGATCCCGGAGGAGTGCCGAACGCGAAGAACGACTGGAAGACACCGCTGCCGGCGTTGTTGAAGATGCCGAAGGCGTTGATCGACGAACCGGTGACAGGGGCGTTGACCACGCGCCAGCCGTTGGCGGTGTTGGCCGCGTTGACACCCGTGAACTCGACGCCGATCCACCAACCGCCGAGCCCGGCGTTGGACGCGAGTTCGAGATTGAGGGTCACGCCCGAGACGGCGCCCGTGTTGACGAACTGCGTCACCGAGGCGGCCCCTCCGCCGAGCGATGCCGACGAGTAGATGAGGTAGTCGGCGCCACGGCCGAAGTTGGTGCCGTCGTACGTCATCTCGGCGGCGTAGATGTTGATGCCGACGTCGAGCAGCGCGCCGGCCGTCGCGAGGCGGCGGATGCCGACGATCGCGCTCTCGAGCGAGAGTTGCGTATCACCGGCGCCGACGGCGGTGAAGCAGTTCATGTAGGTGATGGCTCCGGCGCCCGCATTGAAACGGGATCCGGTCTCGGTTCCGCCGCCGTAGACGAGGGCCGCGTTCGAACTGGCGGCCACCGCGAGGGCAAGGGCGCCCGCTGCAAGGGAAACAGTCTTCATCTTTCGCTTCTCCGCGCCGTGGACAGGGACAGACAGCAAGCGCGGCGCGCGCCAACGGTCTCGACCTTCGTCCCTCTTGCTTGGACAGGCGGGGAGTCGAAGGTCCAGGTGGACAGGGGACACGGCGCAAATAGCACCGCCCTTCGACTCGCTCCGGCCCAAAGGTACCCCCGTCTTCGCTTCGGGCAAACGTTTTTTCATGTTGTGGGACTTTCCGAGGCGGTGTCGATAGCGGCTTGCACCTCAGGGGGTAGCCGCTACAATCCGCCCCGCGGACCATTGGCGCAGTTGGCTAGCGCGTCTCCATGACACGGAGAAGGTCACAGGTTCAAGTCCTGTATGGTCCATCCGAAGAACAAAGCGGCCTCGAACGGGGCCGCTTTGTGTTTTTCAAGAGAATTTTCCGCCCGTCGGGCTCCTGTGCGGACCGCTGAGAGCTGTGGGCGCAACTGCAAGTGCACAGTGGACTTCTGTCGCGCCGCCGCCGTCCCCGTGGGCACAAACTGCTCGTACAACCGCGTTTCAACGCCGGAAATGAGGTTTTTGATCTCGATGCAGGTATCAGCGTGGTACACCTGCGCTCCTCTAGGACGAAGACGTGACTGGCTGCAAGCCCCCCCCGAGCAGCCACAACCGATGACACCAAAGCAATCTCAGTTCACGCGCCCAGCGCGTGGACCCATGGCCTTGGGGCGTGATGGCAGGACGACCCGCGAAAGCGGTTGCCTCGGCTCCAACCCAACCCCGCGCGCGGGGCCCCGTGCGCGGGGACTTTCTTTTTCGCGATCGCAGCCGGCGTCGCGCCGAAAGGACGGCGCCCCACGCAAGGGACCGACCCTGGAACCCACCGAGATGGAACCCACCTACGACGAACGCCCTCTCGCCGACATCAAGAGGCGCTTCGAGCAACTGGTGGCCCGCGGTGAACTCGAGGTGGTTCCCGCCACCGCCGACGACCTCCGCCGGGCGCGGATACCCGCACACGCCGGTTCCGTCTTCGTGTCGACCGCGAGAGCCTACCGCTCGGTCCGACTGAACGTCGCGGATGTGGTGTTCCACCTACACGAAGGCGGGGAGGTGGAGACGGAACCAGGCGGCTGGCGGTTGCGCGCCGAGCCGGAAGAGATCGACCTCCGCATCGCCACCCGCGGCGTGCCCGAGGACGATTGGGTGGTCGACGCGACATGGACCCCGCACGGCGACGAACCCGCCGTCCATTCCACCATCCTCCACTTCCTCGTGCGTGCGGCCGTTGGCGACTCAGCCTGAATCCCACGGACCCCCGAACACGCGCGACCCGAACCGCACCTGCGCGACGCGCTCGGCTCACGCGCCCGCACCGCGCACCATGCATTGGTGCGCGATGATGGCGCTGGCCCTCGCATCACTGAGCGCATCGTGATGTTGGAGCGGAATGCGCAGATGCGCGGTGACCGACTTGAGGTTGTGGCGCGGCAGCTCGGGGAACGCACGCCTCGACATGGCCACCGTGCAGGCGAGCCTAAAGGGCAGGGCGCAGGCGATTCCATGCTCGATCTGGCTGCGGTCGAACTGCGCGTTGTGGGCGACGAAGAGCGGCGCAGGCCCCGATGGAGCAGCATCGGCGAAGAGCGCCGGCGGCTGCCATGCTGCGATCGACTGGTCGATGAACCCGCACACATCCCTCCATGCCTCGCGCAGCGAGGGTAGCCCGGCCACACGGTCGGGCGTGATGCCGTGGATGTCGATGAACCGCGGATCGAACCGGGTCCGCGGGTCGAGGTACCAGTGCTGCTCGCGGAAGACCTCGCCCGCACGCACCACGGAGACGCCGATCGCGCACACAGCGCCGCGATCGGGGCACGCCGTCTCCACATCGATGCCCACGATGGGGCCGCCGAAATGCACCGAGGTACGGGGAACGCGGGGAGACCTCGCCATGGGAGGATCTTGCCACGGGAAGGGCCTCCGTGGGCGCGTGCCGGGGCGATCCACCAGAATCGCGGTGTCGCCGACTAGCGCGCTGAGGGAACCGGCGCGGCTTGGCCAGAAAGGAGTCGATCGATTTCATCGAGCGGACGGCTGCCGACCGCCACGGACTCGATCCGCCCCGACGCATCGAGGACCACCAAGGTCGGCAAGGCATACACCTCGTCGAGGGGCGCCGGTAGGTCGGACGCCGTCTCGACCGCTCCGACGTCGAGACCGTGCGACACGATGAAGTCGCGGGTCGCCCTTGGAGTGGCCGAGCCATCGACCACAAGCACCGCGACCTGCGGCGCGCGCTCAAGCGCATGCGCGAGCGCGCGCACCGCGTCGGCGCAGGGCGCTGCGCCCAGCTCGATGAAGAGGATGGCGAGGCGCCGCTCTTCCCCAATCGGTGCAAGGACCCTCTCGTGCGTTCCGTCCGGGCCAAGCACACGAACTGTGGTCCGTGCGACCGTCTCGCCGCGCCACTTCTCGGTTTCGCGCATCACATCGCGCGTGAGCAGCACCTGCATGAGCAGCGCGCCCCAGACGAGCGCCGCCGCGATGCTGGCACAGGTCGCCACGCAACTCGCGGCGACACCGAGCACCACCACCGGCCTGCGGATGCCGGCGCGCCACAGGTCGATGCCCGCGCGCATGCCGATCGGGCCGAGCGCCAGACCGAGCAGCAGGGGGCTGCCCAGCACACCCAGCAGGCCAAAGATCAGCGATCCCGCAGCGAACCGTTCCCTGCGCCATGCGCGATCGTCGGGATGGAGGTCTTGGTCGTCACTCGTCGCGCCCATCACGGCACTCTACTGGCGCTCGGGCCGTTGTCGCGGCGCACCGCGCGGCGAATGAGGCGGCGCACGAACTTCGGGAGGTGGCGCTCGCCGCGGTTCACCATCCGTCGCGAGGATTCTCCTGCAGCGACGAGAAACACAATGCCCACAGCGACCAGCGGGAACCCCGGAACAACCGGGAGGACGCCGAGGACAACGCCCAGCAGGATCAGGACAACGCCGATGGTCCCGAACATCGCACGCACCAGCAGCGAAGCCTTGACCCGCGGCGGCGGAAACAGATCCTGCATCTCGGTCGCCACCGCGGTACCAGGGCCGGTCTCAGGTGCCACTGAAGGGGGACCATCGGCGAGACCGCCCTCATGCGGGTTTGGACGTGGGAGGATTTGCCTCGGGCCCAGGGATGGGGCTGGATCATCCTGCATCGGCATGCTCCTCGGACGCGGCGCGTCCGCGAACCACGCGGAGAGCCGAGAGATGGTAGTTCCTTGGGGGATTCCGAATGAAGCGGAAGCTGTTGGGGTTAGAGTCCTGACCCAAGGAAAAACCATGAAGAACCAACGCCCGGGAATCCTCCTCGCGATTGCGCTCGCTGCACTGTCCGTATCGGCCGATTCGGCGATGGCGGCCATCCGATACGTGAACGCCGGACTCACGACGGGCATCAACGACGGAACGTCCTGGACCAATGCCTACCGAGGCTCCGACGCACTGGCCCGTGCCCTCGCGGCGAGTGTGTCAGGTGACGAGGTCTGGGTGGCTGCGGGCCTGTACAAACCCACCACGGGCACGCTGCGCACCGCCACGCACACGCTCAGGACCGGGGTCGGTGTCTACGGGGGATTCCTCGGCGGCGAGACGCTCCGCGTCCAGCGCAACCATGTGGCGAACGTGACCACCGTGTCGGGAGACCTGCTCTCCAACGACTCGGGGGTCAACAATCTCACGGACAACTCCTACCACGTGTTCGTCGGTACCGGAGCAGGGGCGGGCGCCATCCTCGACGGATTCACCATCAGAGGCGGCAACGCCAACACCGCCTCGCCAGCCGACGCCGACAAGGGAGGTGGACTGCTCATCGTGGGAAGCGGCGCGCCGACCGTCCGAAACTGCCGCTTCATTGGCAACCGCTGCACCTTTGGTGGAGGCGCGGTGTACATCTTCGCCGCCAGCGCCACGTTCGCGGACTGCTCGTTCGAACAGAACGTCGGCGGTTCGTTCGGTGGTGCATTCGACATGAACAACGTCGTGGGCAAGTTCGACCGCTGTTCCTTCGTCGGCAACACGGCATCCCGCGCCGGCGCGTGCGAAAGCTACGGCGGCTCGCAGACTGCCTACACGAACTGCATCTTCCGAGGCAATTCCGCCACGGGGTCGAACGGCGGCGGAGCGCTGTGGATCGGCGTTTCCAGCGCCGTCACCGTGCGAAACTCCACCTTCGTTGCCAACAGCGCCACCGCGCTTGCGGGCTGCATCATCAACACCGGTGGTGCATCCACCGTGGTCAACAGCATCCTCTGGGCGAACACAGGCCCGGGTGGCACGACGGTGGCCAACCAGATCACGAACAGTGGCGGCACCACGACCACGAGCTACTCTGTCGTGCAGGGTGGCTACGTCGGAACGCAGAACGTGAACCTCGATCCGAAGTTCGTCTCGCAGGCGACGGCTGATTTCCGGCTGGCCTCGGGTTCACCTGCCATCGACTCGGGAATCAACTCATTCGTGCCCACCGGCACCACCACCGACTACGACGGCAATCCGCGCTTGCGCGACGACCCGACCGCAGCCGACACGGGTACGGGCACGGCCCCGATCGTCGATCGCGGCGCATTCGAGCGGCAACCGCCGCCGTGTCCCGCGGACATCAACGGCAACGGCGCCGTCGACGCCCCCGACATCACGGCCCTTCTGGGCAACTGGGGCGGCAGCGGCGTGGGTGACATCAACGGCGACGGGGTGGTGAGCGCCCCCGACATCACCGCGCTGCTGGGTGCCTGGGGCAGCTGCCCGGGCTGACAGCCAACAACGAGCGCTTCAGGAAGTCGTGCGGGTTGAGAGCGGCCTCGGGTAGAGATCCAGTCCGCCGAGATGCAGGAGGATCGCGTTCCAGAAGCGCTCGCGGCGCGCGGTACATCGGCGCGTGCAGGTCGTTCGGGAACTGGCTGGCGGCTCACATCCGAACGCTATCGAAGGCGCCGTTGACGGCGCCGTCGCAGCCGCCATCGAAGGTGCCATCGAAGGTG
>CAIOCH010000074.1 GCA_903856525.1 uncultured bacterium
CGTGCTGATCGAGTGGCCGTCGCTGTCGGCATCGACGTAGTAGGTCGTCGAGTCGATGGCCTCCGCAGCCGTGGTCACGCCGTCGCAGTCGTTGTCGACGGCGATGTTCGCGCAGTTCTCGACGGCGACGGGGTTGATCGTGGCGTTCCCGTCGTTGCAGTCGCCCGCCACGGCCGCAAAGAGCGCGGGCTCGTCGCAGAAGCGCTGGGCCGAGCCAACGCCGTAGTTGTCGTTGTCGGAGTCGGTGTAGAAGTCGGTCTTGCTAGCGTCCGCTGCAGAGCTGTCGGCGTCGTCAGCGAGCGTGTCGCAGTCCTCGTCGCGGTTGGCCGCGTCGCAGACTTCAGTCGCCGCCGGATTCACGCCGGCCCGCGTGTCGTCGCAGTCGACGGGCGAGGAGAGGGTCGCGAGGTACCCAGTCGGCGGAGTCGATGCGCAGAACTGCGCCGACGTGCTGATCGAGTGGCCGTCGCTGTCGGCATCGACGTAGTAGGTCGTCGAGTCGATCGCCTCCGCCACGGTGGTCACGCCGTCGCAGTCGTTGTCGACCGCGATGTTCGCGCAGTTCTCGACAGCGGTCGGATAGATCGCGGCGTTCCCGTCGTTGCAGTCGCCGGCCACGGCCGCAAAGAGCGCGGGCTCGTCGCAGAAGCGCTGGGCCGAGCCAACGCCGTAGTTGTCGTTGTCAGCATCGGTGTAGAAATTGGTCTTGCCCGCGTCCGCGGCCGAGCTGTCGGCGTTGTCAGCGAGGCTGTCGCAGTCCTCGTCCACATTGGAGGCATCACACACCTCGGTGGCGCCGGGGTTGACGCCGGCTGCGTTGTCATTGCAGTCGCCGCTGCTGGTGGCGCTGCCGCTGATCGCCGTGCAGGACATCGTCGCGCTTCCGGTGCCGTAGCCGTCGTTGTCGCCGTCGACGTAGTAGCTCAGATAGTTGCTGTCGCTCACGCCGCAGCCGCACAGGCCCGCAGCGACCTTGTTCGGATCGCTCGGGCAGCCGTCCTCGAGGATGGTCAACGCGTAGTCCTCGACCTCGCCCGACTGCACGGTGCCGGTGGGTGTGTTGCTGCTGTCGAGCCCGGTGTTGTTGGTACTCACACGGAAGCGCGCGAAGGTGGCGCCGACGGTTGCGTTGGCCGGAATGGCGATGGAGAGGTTGACCGTACTGCTCGAGACCGACTGTGCATTCACGACGCGCTCGCCGCTGTCGCCGAAATCGCCGTCGCCGTTCCAGTCAACCCACGCGCTCAGGAAGCCGGAAGCATTCTGGATGCTCACCGGGACGGTGACCGTCACGCTCTGGTACCAACCAGACGGCATCGTGACGCCGTTCTCGTCATCGGTGTTGTCGGCATCGTCGCCCGTGCTCGTGCCGTTGTTGAGCAGGCCGCCATCGGCATCGACGCTCGCGCCCAGGCGGATGCCGCCGATCGTGTGTGAGGCGTTCCCGTAAGAGAGGGGTGCATCGCCGACATCGGCGTTGTCGGATTCGAGCAGGAACGAGGCGCTGGTCGCGCCATAAACCAGCGTCGATGCCGCACTGGCCATCTGCAGGGTGTAGAGCGAGGACGGCGTGGCTCCGCCGTTGCGGAAGTACGCCCCGCCGGTCAGGCCGTTCGGCTCGTTGTTCACATTGCCATTCGTGGTGTCGTAGTTCCCCGAGGCGTTCGTGACGGACATCGTCTGCAACGCGACATGCCCGGCCGGCGTGTTGAACCCTGCGACATCCGTGCTCGCGCCCATCACCAGCTTGCCGTCGTCGGCCTCGTCGGGCGACTGCCCGGTGTCGTAGCCGGGGGGGGCGGCGGGTGCCAAACTGGAATTGCCCGGTGTTCCGTTGGTCAAATTCGCGGTCGCCGTGGCGTTGCGCACGAACCCCGTGGGCGTCTGCTCGACGTTCTCGAACACCGCGGCAAAGAGGAGTGCCTCGTCACCCGCGTTCGATGGCGTGTTGACGTCCGGCAGCGTGATGGTGACCGTTC
>CAIOCH010000075.1 GCA_903856525.1 uncultured bacterium
ACAGCGTGACCGACACCACCGTGCTGGCGCGTCCGCGCGTCATGGCGCTCAACCGCCAGCGCGCGCAGATCCTCATCGGCCGCCGCGTCGGCTACCTGAGCTCGACCACCACGCAGACCTCGACCACGCAGAGCGTCGAGTTCCTCGACTCGGGCATCAAGCTGGTCTTCCGGCCCTTCATCTCGTCGGACGGATCGATCCGCATGGAGCTCGCGCCCAGCGTGAGCGAGGCCAAGATCGAGAACCTCGTGGACACCAACGGCAGCACGCTGCCCGTGCCCAACGAGGACACCAGCGAGATCACCACCAATGTGCGCGTGAAGAACGGCCAGACGCTGGTGCTCGGCGGCCTCTTCAAGGAGAACACCATCATCGAGCGCCGCCAGGTGCCCGGTCTCGGCGACATCCCGCTGCTCGGCAACGCGTTCAAGGGCTACGACGACTCGCTCACCCGCGAGGAGATCATCTTCCTCGTGACGCCGACCATCGTGAAGGACGAGATCGCCAAGGTCTGGTCGGACGAGGCCAACGAGTTCGAGCACGCCGTGCGCATCGGCACCCGCGAGGGCCTGCTGCCGTGGTCGCGCGACACGCTCACCACCTCGTCGAACCAGAAGGCCTTCGAGGCCATGGCCAAGGGTGACCGCGAGCTCGCGCTCTTCCACACCGAGAACTCGCTGCGCCTCATGCCGAACCAGCCCGAGATGGTGCGCCTGCGCACCGAGCTCAACGGCAAGGGCTCGACCGCCCAGGCCGACTACGAGAACAGCATGATGCGCCGCTTGGTCGAGAAGCAGCTCGGCACGCGCGTCGACGGCGGCAAGCCGGCGACCGAGGGCCAGACCGCCTCGGCCAACGAGGAGATGGACTCGGGAACGGCCGAATAATCGTGCCGATCGACTGAACCGGCCCTCCTGAACGGCCGATCAATCCAACGAACCTGGAGCCGCGTCCGGCTGGGCGCGGCTCCGCTTCTTTTCGAGGATCCTTCCATGCGCAGCACTCTCGCCATCGCCGTCTCGCTCGCCACCGCGTCGCTCCTCGCCTCGTCCGCATGCGCCCCGCGCACCGCGGGACTCGAGGCGCGCAAGGAGGCCGATGCGCGCTTCCAGCGCACCACCAGCCTCGTGAGCTTCGACCAGGCCAAGCAGGCCTTCGAGTCGGGCGAGCTGGAGAAGGCGCGCAAGGAGGTCGAGAAGGCGCTCGCGCGCAGCAACCGCGAGGCGAAGTACTGGTCGCTGCTCGGCCGCATCGAGCTCGAGTCGAAGCGCCTGGAGCGCGCGCTGGAGGCGTTCGCCAAGGCCATCGAGTGCGATCCCGCGCTGGCCGAGCCGTACTACTACCGCGGCATCGTGCACCAGCGCTGGAGCCAGAACGACAAGGCGATCGCCGACTACCTGAAGGCATCGGAGATCGACACCGAGCGCATCTCGTACGTGCTGGCTGCGGCGGAGGTGATGATCGCCGAGCGCCAGCTCGACGACGCGCGCATGCTGCTGCTCCCCAAGCTCGCCTACTTCGAGCACAACGCCGCCATGCACGAGCTGCTTGGCGACATCGCCGCGCTGTCGGGTGATCCCGTGGCCGCGGCGGCGAGCTACGAGCGGGCCACCGTGATCGACCCCGAGGCGCCGCTCATCGGCGAGAAGCTGGTGGCGGTGCTCTTCGACTCCGGCGAGTACCAGAAGTGCCTCGACACCGCGCGGCGGCAGCGCGAACGCGCCGCAGCGGCGCAGGCCACGGGCAAGCGGTTCATTCCGTCGCGCGAGACCATGCGCCACGAGGGACGGTCGCTGAACATGCTCGGCCGCATCACCGAGGCGCGCATCGTGTTCAGCGACACCGTGCGCGAGTACCCCGAGGATGCCGATGCATGGCGCGACCTGGCGACCGCGGCGCTTGCGCTCGGTGATGTGGCGCGGGCGCAGAGCGCGTCGGAGCGGCTGGTGGCGCTGGCGGCCGACGACCCGAGCGGCTACATGCTGCGCGGCATGGTGGCCGACCAGAAGGGCGTCTACGACGAGGCCGTGCGCTGGCACCGGCTGGCGTGCGACCGCGCGCCGCGCAACGCCGAGATGAAGGTGGCGCTGGCGATCGCGCTCCGCAACATGGGCAAGAAGGACGAGTGCGTGTCGGTGCTGCGCGAGGCGCTGGCGCTCGAGCCGCAGTCGGAACTGGCGCAGCGCGCGATGGCGATCGTGAACGATCAGTGACCGCAGCCGCGCGCGCGCGGGAAGTGGAGACCGAAGATGGGACCATCGGAGCAGGATCGGTCGGGCGATGGCGCGATGCGCGCCGCGGGTGCGGCCTGGCTGCTGCCTGCGGTGGTGCCCGTGATCGCGGTGGCCGCGATCGCACTCGACGGCATGCCCGCGTGGATCGTGGCCGCAGGTGCGGCGGCGACGGCGGTGGCGGCGGCGCTGGCGCTCGGTGGCCGGAGCCCCGCGTCGTCGGCCAGTGCGCAGCCGGTGAGTGCGGCGCCCGCTGCCGATCCGGCCGGCGACCTCCTGCGGCGCGCCATCGAGGTGCGTTGCGCCGAGCGGACGGCGATCCTCGAGCATCTGGCCGATGCCGTGATGCTGGTGGATGGACACGGTGAGACGCGCTTTGCCAACGCCCCCGCCCGCGACATGCTGGGCGCCGCCGCCGCGACGCCGGGCACGCGGGGTGCGGTCGAGTCGCTTCCGCCGCAGGTGCTGCGCGCGGTGCAGGGCGTGGCTTCGTCGCCGTTGGGCGAGCGGCGCCGCATCGAGTGCGAGCTGCGCAACCAGGACCAGACTCCCGTGGCGATCACGGTGACCGCGGTGCGGCCGGAGCCCGATGCGCTCGCCGCCATCGTGGTGCGCAACGTGCGCGCCGAGCGCGAGGCCGATCGGATGAAGAGCGAGTTCGTTGCCAAGGCGAGCCACGAGCTGCGTACGCCGCTCTCGTCGCTGCGCGCGTACGCCGAGCTGCTCGCCGACGGAGAGGTGGCCGACGACGCCGAACGCACGCGCTTTGCCAACGTGATCCTCGCCGAGACGGCGCGCCTGGGCGCGCTGGTCGACCGCATGCTCGACATCAGCCGCATCGAGAGCGGCATGGCGCGGGCCAACTTCGAGTCGGTCGACCTCTCGGCGCTGGCCGAGGAGTGCGTCGACGCGCAGCGGGTCGATGCGGAGAGGCGGGGGCTGGCGCTGTCGATGGGCCGGCGGAGCGCAGGTGCGCACGCCGTGGCCGACCGCACGCTGCTCAGGCAGGTGCTGCTCAACCTCCTTTCCAACGCCATCAAGTACACGCCCGAGGGCGGCAGCGTTTCGGTGGAGGTGGATCTCGATAATCTCGCGCGCTCGGTGGTGGTGTCGGTGCGCGACACGGGGCTCGGTATCCCGCCGCACGCGGTGCCGAGGCTGTTCGGCAAGTTCTACCGGGTCGAGAACCACGAGAAGGTTGCCAAGGGCACGGGTCTCGGACTCAACCTGTGCCGCAATATCGTCGAAGCAACCCATGGCGGGCAGATCGGGGTCGACTCCCAGGTGGGTGTCGGCTCGCGGTTCTGGTTCGCGATCCCGCTGGAGCAGGCGGGCCGAAAGGCGGCATGACCATGCAGCAGCAGCAGCAGGGCGCAGCACGCATCCTCGTGGTCGATGACGAAGCGCACATCGTGCAGGTGGTCGCGCTCAAGTTCCGCAACGCGGGGCTCGAGGTCGAGACCGCCGGTGATGGCGACGAGGCGTTGGCGATGCTGGAGCGTGCGCACGCCGAGGGCGCGCCGTTCCAGCTGGTGGTGACCGACCTGCAGATGCCCGCGATGAGCGGCATCGAGCTGGCGCGCGCCATGGCGGCGCGGCCGGCGCTGGCGTGCATTCCCGTGCTCATGCTCACCGCGCGCGGTCACCTGCTGCGCGAGGGCGAGGCGGACAGCTCCAACATCGCGCGGGTGGTGCACAAGCCGTTCTCGCCGCGCGGGCTGCTTGCCGAAGTGCTCGAACTCCTGCACCAGCCCGGCAGCGATGCGGAACGGAAGGCCGCGTGAACAAGGTCGCCGCGGCCCATCCCCTGGCGAACCTCCGCGCCGCGCTCCGCGATGCGGAACTGGTGCTGCTTCCCGTGGATGCCGCCATGCCCGACACCCTCGCGACGCCCGGATCGGCGGCGGGGGATGTCCTGCGTGCACTCTGCTCGTCGCCGGCGGCGCGCAGCTGGATCAGCCGTGCGGCCGCACGCTGGAGCGTGGGACGCGAGGAGGCCTCGGAGCCGCGCGAGGGATTCGCAGTGCTGCCCGTGCAGCTCTCGCGCAGCGTGTCGGGTGGCGTGCGCTACGCCGCGGTGACGCTGCTGGCCGAGGCGCTCGCCGGCGAGACGATCGATCAACTGGCGCACAGCGCCCGCATGGATGCGCGCATCGCGCGCACGCTCGTGGGCGCCGGCGCCCCGTGGGACCGCCGCAGCATGCCGAGGGTGGCGCGCATGGTCGCGTCGCTGGCCCGCAGCGAGGGCGAGCGGCTGGCGGGCGCCGATGCGGGAGCGCGGCTTGGCGCAGCGTGGGAGGAACTGCACCTCCTGCACTCGCTCTCGGGTGAGATGACCGTGGGCGCGGCGCCAGCGCACTTCGTGGCGCGCACGCTCGCCGAACTGAGGCAGAC
>CAIOCH010000076.1 GCA_903856525.1 uncultured bacterium
CAGGCCGTGGCTCGGCGTCGATCTCCGTGGTTACCCCTGGTGACGAAGCGCCAGATCCGCCAACCGCCATGGGCGCCGCGTCGGTCGCCAAGCCCGCCTTGACGGCGGCGTCCGCGGTCCCGTCGGTTCCCGCGGCCGCGAGTCCGACGGAGGCGAGTCCCGCAGCGCCTTCGGACAGTGGCCCGATGCGCGCGAACCCGCTCCCCGCGCCGTCGGCATCGCCGGAGCTCATGTCCGCGCGCTGCGATTGCTCCGAAGCACCCGCGGTATCACCCGCATCGGATGAGTCCCCGAACGAGCCGTCGGATGAACCCCGGTCTGATCCATCGAGTGATCGCTGCGACGCGGACTCGTCCGCCGGTCCACCGGGACCGGTGACGGCGGCCGTGGACGCGTCGATGGAGGAATCCTCGCTCGACTCCAGCCCTTGATCTTGGTCCTCGCGACGGTTTTCGGCGCGGGCCGACTCCGATGCGGTTGGCGCGGAATCCCGCATGCGCTCCGCGGACCGCGATCCCGTCAACGGGTTCGATCGCTCGTCCCGCGACCGGTCCTCAGCGTTCCGCGCCCGCGCCGCCCTGTCCAGCGCCGGCGAGGCCTCCGCCTGGAGTTCCTCGCGGAGCTCCCTCCGGAAGTTCGAGCGAGCGGTTGGCTGCAGGGGCGCGGCTTCCGCGACCGTCCTGACCAGCGGTGCTGGCTTCGGCGCGGGCAGGTTCAGCAGGAGTGTCGGCAGTTTTGGCGCCATTGGAGCGTTCCGCGCGGGCCTCGCTCTCGAGGCCGAGCATGCGCAGACGCTCAAGCAATTCCGTTGCCACCTTGGTCTCCTCGTCGCCCTTGAAGCTCTTGAGGAGGTTCGACGCCTTGGCGCCGGTCATGGCGTCGAGGTAGGCGACGGCGGTCTCGGTCTTGCCGGACTTGACCAACTCGAGGATCCAGGCGCGCGCCTGCTTGGGCGGCATCGACTCGACCAGTCGGACCGCCTTGCGGAACTGCTCGTCGGTCTCGCGCTGCTTGTCGGCGGCGATCGAATCCTCCCACGCCGCCTTGCGCTCCTCGAAGGCGCGGATCTGCTGCTCGAGGTTCTCGCCGTCCTTGCGGAGCTCGTCGCGCAGGCGGCGGGTCTTGTCCTCGAACGCGCGCAGGCCGAGCTCAATGCGCTCCTCGGTGCGGGAGCCGGTCTCGACGCGGTCGGCGCTGGCAAGCGGGAGTTCGCGCAGGCGCTCCATCATCTGGGCATCGGCCGCGGCCTCCGCCGCCTTCGCCTCCGCGCTCTTGCGCTCGTCGGCCTCCACGGCAACCGGTTTGGCGAAGATCTCGCGCACGCGCTCGAGGCGGGTGCCGTCGATCCGGCCCGACGCGGCGAGCCAGCCGACGAAACCAAGGGCCGCCAGGAGGTGCGCGGTGGCGAGCACAACAAGAAGCTTGAGGAATGCGTTCATGATTGGACTCCCGGCAGCGCCCCGCGCGCGGCAACGCTGGCACCGGTGGTGGCGATCTCATCGAGCGCGCCCTGCTCGCGCCGGTTCTCGAGTGCCCGAAACGCCGCCAGCCGCTGTTCGCGCAGGATCTCCAGCGTTCGGCGGGCGCGCGCGGCCTCGACCGACTCGGCGCGCGCCTTGGCGATGCCCTTCTCGAGCGACGCGATCTCGAGCACGGTGCGCTGGGCCTTGCGGAAGAGCCCGACGCCCGCGGCGGCGTGGTGGCGGAGCGCGGCAGGGTCGACCTCGCCCACGAGTTCGGCGCGCCATGCGTCGCGACCTGCGGAGATCTCGCCTTGCCGTGTGCGCAGCGACTCCTCGAGCTGGCGCCGACGGCCCTCGAGCACCGCGAGCGCGCGGCGCTTGACCTCCTCCTCATCGAGGCGGCGGTCGAGGACGCGCTGGAGTGCGAAGCGAAATCGGGCCATGGAAGGAGCGGAGGTCGGGCGGACGGGGAGACGGTGGATTTGGTTTCGGGGGACTGGGTTTCGGGAGACTGGGTTTCGGGGGACGGGGTTCGCTCAGCTCATGCGGAGCGTGCTGTCTGCGGTGCGGCTGCGGGCCCGCGCTTGCCCGCACCCTCGGCGGCAAGCGAGAGTTCGATCAGCGCGCGCAAGGTTCGGGGCAGTTCGGTGCGCTCGCTCGGGCCTTGCTTGAGGAACGCGTCGATGGCGCCGCGCATGGCGATGGCGGCATCGACATCGGGGTTGGAGCCGCGGGCGTAGGCGCCGATCTGGATGAGTTCCTCCGCCTCGCGGTAGGCGCTCAGGAGGCGCGCCACATGGCGGCGCGCGTGCAGGTGATTCGGGTCGGAGATCTGGTCGGCCACGCGCGAGATCGATGAGAGGATGTCGATGGCCGGGAAGTGCACCCGCTCGGCGAGCTTGCGCGAGAGCACGATGTGGCCGTCGAGGATGCCCCTCGCTGCGTCGGCCACGGGCTCCGACATGTCGTCGCCCTCGACGAGCACGGTGTAGAAGCCGGTGATGGAGCCACCGCCCGCGATGGCGCCCGCGCGCTCGAGGAGCCGCGGCAGCATGGCGAAGACGCTCGGCGTGTAGCCGCGGGTCGCGGGAGCCTCGCCCGCGGAGAGGCCGATCTGGCGCTGCGCCTGCGCGAAGCGCGTGACCGAATCGAGCATGAGGATCACGTCGAGCCCGCCGTCGCGGAAGTACTCCGCGGCGCTGCAGGCGACGGTGGCCGCGCGCACGCGCATGAGCGGGCTCTCGTCGCCCGTCGCAACGACCACCACCGAGCGCCGCAGCCCTTCCTCTCCGAGCACATGCTCGATGAACTCGGGCACCTCGCGGCCGCGCTCGCCGATGAGGCCGATGACGTTCACCTGGGCGCTGGTTCCGCGCGCGATCGAACCGAGCAGCGTGCTCTTGCCCACGCCCGGGCCGGCGAAGATACCCATGCGCTGGCCCTTGCCGATGGTGAGCATCGAGTCGATCGCCCGCACGCCGGTGGGCAGGATGTTGCGTACGACGCCGCGCGTGAGCGGGCTCGTGCGCGGCGGCCAGAGCGGCTGGGGCGAACCCGCGGCGATGGGGCCCTTGCCGTCGATCGGTCGGCCGAGTGCGTCGACCACGCGGCCGAGCCACGCCTCGCTCACGCCCACGGTGGCGAACGGCTGCTCCGCCACCACGCGCACGCCGCTCGACACGCCCTCCGCCTCGGTGAGCAGCATCACGAGCGCGCGCGTGCCATCGAAGCCCACGACCTCCCCGCGCGGCGGATCGGTCCGATGCGGCACCATCACCCGCACGAGCGAACCGACGGGCAGCGGCAGCTGGTCGACGGAGAGCACGAGGCCGCGCACCGCGCGCACCGTGCCGGTGATTTCGCGCGGCTCGATGGCGCGAATGGCGGCGGGGATCGCTGCGAGCTTCATGCACTGGCTCCGTCGGTGGACGGCGGAGTGGGTTCGGTGGGAATCACGGAGGGAGTCGGTGCGGGAGTCGGTGCGGGAGTCGCGGCGGGCGAACCGCCGCCACCATCCTCAGCCAACCCCGTCGACGCGTCGGCAGCGGAACCAGCGCCCAGCAGCCCCTCGCGCAGGCGGCGGAACTGCGTCTCGATGCGCGCGTCGACCGAACCTTCGCTCGAGCGGATGACGCAGCCGCCGCGCGCGATGCCCGCCCGCTGCACGATCGACACCGCTGCGCCCTCGGGAAGCGCCGCCGCCAGCTGCGGCATGGCCTCGGCCACCAGCGGCGCATCCTCGGGCGCGACCTCGATGGTCACGCGCGTGGCGCGCGCGAAGAGCCCGATGGCCGCCTCGACCGCGCGTGCGACCACATCGGGCTGCACCCGCACATGCTCGCGCACGATGCTCTCGGCCATGGCGATGGCGACGCCCGCGAGCTCGCGCTCGGCGCCGCGCATCACCTCGTCGCGCGTGCCCATCCAGCGCACGAACTCCTCGGCGAAGGCGTGCTCGATCGTGGCAAGCCGTTCTGCGTGCTCCGTCCGCGCGGCGGCGAGACCCTCGGCGGCGCCCTGCGCCAGCCCGTCCTCGCGCCCCTTGGCCAGGCCCTCCGCCTCACCCTTGGCGAAACCCGCGCGCTGGGCCTCGGCCTGCAGGCGCGCGGCCTCGCGGCGCGCCTCGTCGACGATGCGCGCCGCCTCGGCGCGCGCCGCAACCACCGCCCGCTCGGCCTCGCCGCGCAGGTCGCTCAGGTCGAACACGCCGCCAACCGCGACGCTCGCCCGTGGGGATGTCTGCTTGAGAACCGACATGGCTCAGCACCGTCCCTGCGTCTGCCGCATTCAGACCACCACATCCTGCGCGCCACCACGACCCGAGATGATGATGTCGCCCGACTCCTCGAGGCGCCGCACGATGTCGACGATGCGCTGCTGCGCCGCCTCGACATCGCTGATGCGCACCGGGCCCATGAACTCCATGTCCTCGCGGATCGACTCGGCCGCGCGCGACGACATGTTGGCGAGGATCTTGTTGCGAAGGCCCTCCGAGGCCGTCTTGAGCGCGAGGCAGAGCTCGTCGTTCTCGACTTCCTTGAGCACGGCCTGGATGCCCTTGTCGTTGACGTTGTTGATGTCCTCGAACACGAACATGCGGCGGCGGATCTCCTCGACGAGGTCGGGGTCCTCGCTCTCCACGCCCTGCATGATGGTGCGCTCCGTGGAGCGGTCGACGAGGTTGAGGATCTCGGCGACGGTCTCCACGCCGCCGACCTTCTCGCTCGACGTGCCGATCATGTTCGACAACCGGCTCTCGAGCGCCAGCTCCACCTCGCGGATGACCTCGGGGTTCGTCTGCTCCATGTTGGCCACGCGGCGCACGACCTCGATCTGCTTCTGCTGCGGCAGGCCGATGAGGATCTCGCTCGCCTTGTGGTGCGGAAGGTGGCTCACGATCAGCGCGATCGTCTGCGGGTGCTCCTCCTGGATGAAGGTCAGGAGGTTCTCGCTCTCGGCCTTCTGCAGGAAGGAGAACGGCGTGCGCTGCACCTGGGTCTGGATCTGCTGGATGACCTTCTCGGCCGTCTTGGGATCGAGCGAGTTCTTGAGCAGGCTGCGCGCGTAGTCGAGGCCGCCCTCGCGCACGTAGCCCTGCGCCATGGCCAGCGAGTAGAACTCGCTGATCACCTGCTGCCCGAGCTCCTTGGGCACGTCGCCAAGCGCGGCGAGCGCGCGGGTGACCTCCTCGACGAGCTCGGTGGGCATCTCCTTGAGGAGCCGGCCCGCGCTGTCGGCGTCGAGGAGGAGCAGCAGGATCGCGCTCTTCATCGTGCCGTCGAGTTCGTCGGCGGACTTCGGGAGCTTCATGCCGGGTCGGTAGGCCATGCGTCGTTCCGTCGCTTGCGTTGCGGGTCAGGCGCTCGCGCGCATCCAGCGGCGCAGGATGCCTGCGATCTCCGCGGGATCGCGCTGCGCGAGTTCGTTGAGCTGGTCGAGCATCTGCGCGCGGCGCAGGCTGTCGTCGTCGAGTTCCATGCCCTCGAGCGCGGGAGTCGCCTCGTCGGCCTCGCCCACGATCTCGGCGTCATCCGACTCAAGCTTGGGGGGAACGCCGGCGAGTTCCTCGGCGGTGGGCAGGTTCTCCCGCACCGATGCCTTGCGGGCGATGTTGAACATGAAGAGCAGGCTCACGACGGCCAGCACGCCGAGGCCGATCGGCTTGATCAGTCCCCCGCCGCCCACGCCTCCGCCGCCAC
>CAIOCH010000077.1 GCA_903856525.1 uncultured bacterium
CCTTGGTCTCGAAGTTCACATGCACGGAGTTGTAGATCTCGGGCAGGTCCGACTCGGGGAACTGCGCGTCGAAGGTCGATCCGATGACCTGAATGACGGTGCCAGTGCTGGCCATGTGGGCTCCAACTAGACGGAAAGATGAACGGGCGCACTCGCCTCGAGGCACGCCTCGGGGCTTGTGACGAATTTCACAGGAGGGGAGAAGATATCCGCCCGTGGCGCATCGTGCAAAGGGCGCGGCGATGGATCGAGGGCCGATTGTCGGGAGTGCGGCAACCCGGGAAGTTTCGCCTAGGCTCGCGTGTCGAGCATTCGCCCAAGATGTGCCGCGGTCGCGACTTCCACCCGATCAGCGGCACGCGAGTACATCTGCAGGGAGCCCGTCGGGTTGGGTACGGCGGATCGACCAGGTGCGTCGAATCCCTGGCCGCGCGAGACGGGGGACTGAACCTTGCCGCCGACGAGTTTGGTTGCGGCGGACGCGCGTGCCCCGGCAGGCTGCACGGGTGGCTGGATGGTGTCGCCCGAGCGGACGGAGACGGCCGTTGCCGGCGTTCGGAAAGCCGTGTTTCCCGTGAAGGCCGGCTGGGTGGTGGGGGCGGGCGACCGAAGCGGCTTCATGCCGTAGGCCGCCGCCGCGTGAAACGGGATGGGGCGAGTCGAATCCATTCGCAGGGGGACTATACCGAGCGCCGCGCAGGGTGATCACCACGGGCGGTTCGATGCGGGAAGTCCGGCAAGTCGCTCGGCAGGAACTGCGGGGAATCGGGCTTCTCAGACCCGTGGAGCACCACCCTGCCTGGATCAGGACCACCTGCATCGGGGACGCAGCGGCCCGATCGATCCACCCGCGCGGTCACGCGTCACTCAAGCCGTCGACCTTCCGGTCAAGCTCGGTGGCCTCCATGTCGCGCCGGATCTCCTCCCAACGCGCGGGGTCATCCGAGGCGTCGAGCAGGAACTCGATGGTCTCGCGTGCGAGCGCCACAGCGGGGCGGTCCTCGAGCGGAAGCTTGGTGATGATCGCATCGAGCCGCTGCACGAGTTCGTCGTACCGCGCCACCTCGCGGAGCTGCGTGCGGTCCTCGGAACGCTCGAAGCCCTCGCGGCGGAGGTTGTGCAGGATGACGCCGGTCGAGTAGAGCAGTTGCCGTTCGTCGGCGTCGAGCGTCACGAGCCGCGCGGGACGCTCCAAGGCGCGTTGCCCGTCGGTACCGCGTAGGCCGAGGAACTGCAGCGAGACGAGCGCTGCGCCCGCGACCGCTGCGGCGACCGCCGTTGCGATCCCCAGGCGGGGAATCCACGAGCGCCTGCGCGAGGGCGCCCCGATCGCCGCGAAGACCTGGGCCTGCATCGCGCGCGTGTCGACCGATGCGGGGTCGATGCTGCGCGCGGCATCTTCGGTATCAAGCGCGAACTTCTCGCGGAGCGTCTCATCGAGCGCCTCGGCCCGCTCCACCAGGCTGCGGCAGGAACCGCAGCCCACGAGGTGCGCATCGGTGCGGAGGCGCTCGTCGCGTGTGAGTTCGTCGTCGAGGTACGCCGACATCACCGCCTTGAGATCGTTGCAGGAGAGCGGTGCTGGGGCGTTGGGTGTGTTGGTCTCATGCATGGATGCGTTCCTCTCAGCGCGAGGCGTCCTTGAAGCGGTGGATGTTGAACTCGCTCGGCCGGCCTGCGGCGGCATCGTCGTGCTCGCCGAGCTCCTCGAGGAGCGCGAGCCGTGCGCGGTTGAGCCGGCTCATGACGGTGCCGATGGGCACACCGAGATGCTGGGCGATCGCTTCGTAGGAGAGCCCCTCGTTCACGCGCAGCATGATCATGGCGCGCTTGTCGGGATCGAGGCGGTCGAGTGCAGCCGACACGCGCGAGAGGTCCTCGCGACGCACGGAGCCCTCGCCTGGCCGCTCGGCGCGCACGTCGCGGGCTGTGCCTGACTCGTCGATGAGTGTCCAAACGCGGCGCTTGCGGCGGATGGCGGAGATCGACAGGTTGGTCACGGTCGAGCGCATCCAACTCGAGATCGCCGGTTCGCCTGCGTCGGGCGGTGACTTCCAGATGCGGATCCACGCCTCCTGCACGATCTCCTCCGCCCTGTGGCGGTCGTGGCAGATGCCGAATGACACCTGGATGAGACCCGGGGTCAGTCGTTCGATCCAGTGCTTGAGGACGCGTTCCGAGAAGGGCTGTCCCATGGCGCTCTCCGTTGTCTCGCTCCGGTTCTCGCGGGCTTTCGCCCCCGCGGTCGCGGAGGCGGGCGATGGACGGACCGCGTCTCCGCCCTATTCCCAACCGGCGTCAGCTTGCGCTGCGTCCGAACAACTTGGCCTCCTCGCGGCGCGGGCGCCCTCGGTCGTCGAGATCAGGGTCGATATCAATGGTCTGCGGGACATCCACGGCGCCGGGGAACGGCTTCTCCTCGGGTCCGAGCAATGGCAGCGCCGCAGGCAACTCCTCGCTCCACCAGAGGTTTGGCCCGAGGCGTAGGCCGGAGTCCGATGCGCCCTCCACGAGGGTGGCGAACCGCTTGAGCGAACCCGGGGCCCAGGTCACGAGGTTGTCGTGGAAGCGCACTTCCGCCTTGGCGCGATCCTTCGGAGGGCGCACGAAGCCGAAGACGTCTTCGCGTGGTCCGATGAACGTCGAATTGCCCACGCGGACGGACTCGCAGCTGCCGATCTCGAGCATGCGCGCGGCTCCGCGCACCAGGATGTTGGTGAAGCTCGCGTCGCGAATGCGGGCGCGGGGTGCTGCCGGTTCGTCGATGGGCTGCACCGGAGCGGGGGTCGGCTGGGAAGCGACCGGTGCGTCGCGTGACCCAGCCGCCGCGCGTCCTTCGGGCTGCGGTCCGCGGATGGGCTCGGGCAGGCGGATCGGTGCAACGGGCTCGCCCTCGCGAGGCGCATCCTTGGTGCCGATCGAAAGCGCGGTCGAGAAGGGGCCCGCGATCCAGAGGTCATCGAAGGCCAGTTCATCGCAGTTGCCGAGGAGAAGCAGTGCATCGTCCCCATTCGCGGTGTTTCGGATCTGCACGCGCTCGGCGCGTAGGCGCGACGAATCCTCGATGCGAAGCGACGAGCCCCTGCAGTTCTCGAACCTGGAGCGGCGGACAGTGACGTCGTCCGCGCGCAGCACGAGCAGTCCGGCCTGCTCCACCAGTCCCTCGACCGACACCACGAGTGTGTCGGTGACCTCGATGCCGGACGAGCGGCCGGGCGCCGATGCCTCGATGACGATTCCCGCGCGCCGCGCATTGCGCACGAGCACCCGCTCGATGCGGACATGGCTGCAGTCGACGAGTTTGAGCCCCTCGCGATCTGGGGCGATCTCCGCGAGCTTCGCGCGATCGGCTGAGCGGATGACGATCGGCCGCGCCGCCGTGCCGCGCAGCCCCTCCAGCGTGGCGCTCCGATGCAGGCCCTCGAGCAGCACGATCTCGTCGCCCGGCTTGGCTTGGCTTGCGAGTGCGTCCCAGCTGTCGCCCGCCTTGACATCGAATCGTCGTGGCGCGTCGGCCTGCTCGGCGACCGTGGTCGGGCGGATCGCCTGCCTTCCCGCGGTGGATGGTCCGCCCACGCCACCGCCAGGCCGGGGCGCGCCGGCGAGCGTGAGCGGGAAGAGTGCGAGGAGCGCGAGGCGGTGCATGACGGCGTATCGGATTGTTGCCTCACGCGATCGCGCGGTCGAGCGGACTGGCGCAGATTGTCCTGAGCAAGAGGGTGCCGCGGGGGGCATCGACATGGCCGTCCTCGACCCAGGCGGGCAGGAGGAGGGTCGTCCCGGCGGGCGCGTCGAATGCGTCGGATGCCGCGTGAACCCGCGCACTCCCCGCGAGCACCATCCAAACCTCCGGCACGCCTGTCGCAGCGAAGGGAATGCGTGCGTCCGCAAGGCACTCGAGCGATTCGATGGTGAAGTAACGCGAGCGGCAGAGCTTGCGCGTGGCGATTCCCGCCGCCTCGAGGCGCGGCGCGGTCGCGCTCCGGACGATGGGCGGGATACCGTCGTCCTGCGCGGCGCCGAACTTCATGCATGCGAATGCCTGTTCGAGATGCAGCGGACGATTGGGATCGTTGCGCCCCCAGTCCCAGACCCGGAAGGTGGTGTCGCTCGGGGTCTGGATCTCGGCTGCGAGGATTCCCGCGCCAAGCGCGTGGCACGTCCCGCTCGGGAGGTACACGCAGTCACCGGGGCCCACGGCGAGTGACTCCAGATGCTCCAGCGCGCGCCCCGACTCCACCGCCAAGCGGAACTCCGCCGCGGTTGTCGACGGATGCAGCCCACGGTACACGCGCGCTCCTGGCTTGGCGTCGATCACGATCCATGCCTCGGTCTTCAGGTGCGCCTCGGGGTGGCCGCGAACGAAGTCGGCATCGGGATGCACCTGCAGCGAGAGGTTCTCCGCGGCGTCGAGGAACTTCACGAGGAGCGGGAAGGCGCCGTCTGCTGCGGGCGTGGCCATGCCGAGTAGGTCGCCGTGGTGCGTGCGCCGCAACTGCCGGAGCGTCTGTCCCGCAAGCGGCCCGCCGAGCACGGTGGACTGTCCGAACGCAATGGTGTCTGGGAGATCCGCCAGTTCCCATGACTCGCCCGTGCGTGCGACCGGAAGACCCGTCTTGCCGAGGCGTGCCAGCAGCGAGTCGCCCGGCTGCGGACCCCACGCGCGGGCCTTGTAGAGTGCTCGGAAACGGATCGGTGGGAGCATGCGCGTCAGATCGCCATGCCGGTGATCTTGGCCTCGAACACCAGCTTTCCGCGCACCAGACCCTGCACCTTGGAGATGAAGCGACGCGAGTTGGCGTCGATCTCCTCGGCGAGGATCACGAAGGTGTCGCCAGGAACCACCTGTCCGCGGAAGACAGCCTCGTCGCAGCGGAGGAACCCGAGGAAACCGAGATGCTTGTAGCGGTGACGGAACTGCCAGCTCGCGCACTGGGCGCTGGCCTCGATCATGAGCACGCCGGGGTAGAGGGGGCGGCCCTTGATGTGGTGGTCCACCCAGAACTCGTCGTGGCGGACCTCCTTGATGCCCACGCAGAGTTTGTAGTCTTCGTTCGCCCATACGATCCGGTCGCACTGCCGCATCGGCCCTGTCTGAGGCAGGAATTGGTCGAGGCACGCGCTGTCGCAGATGGTCTGCGAGAAGTCGATCGCGGAGATGTCGAAGAGAAGTGAACTCGCCACGGGGATTCCGAGGATCAGATCGAAGTGTCTCGTGGGTCGGCCGAATCGGCCGCCCACACAGTCAGGGTCTATGGACGGGCGTCACGTGCAGGACCCATGCATAGCAACGACGGGCGCGCCGGCCGCCTGGAGCGGGCATGCGCTCGCCGAGAACGGAAGTGGGATTACTCCCCGCCTTCCTCGGTACCGCGCATGTCGAGCACGCGCTGGCGGATCTGCTGGGCGACGTCCTTGATGTCCTGCATGGACTTGCGGACGCGCGTGCCCGCGGCCTTGTTGCCGCCGGTCGCCTTCTTCATGTCTTCCTCGACCTCGCGGACGAGACGGCAGAGGGTGTCGTAGAGATCCATGGATGCCTCCGAAGTTCGCTGTGTTGGTTGGCGTTGCAGGCTCGTTCCCAGCGACCGCGGCACCATGCCGCAGGTCCGATCACTCTTCTCCCTTAGGGGTTAAGGTAGCGGCAACGGGGCGCGAAGTGTCTTGACAATGCCCAGCACGGCGCGGAATTGGGGGTGGGCTGCATCGCCGAGGAGTTCGTAGGCAGCCCCCAGCACGCCCGAGGGGGTCGCGCCGGCGCGCTCCATGCGGCGGAACGCGGGGGCGATCTGGTCGGGACGCCCCGCGGAAATGGCATCGGTGAGCAGGAAGGGCTGGCGACCCGTTGCGAGGAGGTCGAGCACCGTCTGCTGGACGCAGACGTGGGCCTCGATGCCACAGACGAGTACGTCGTCGCACCGCCTGGCGGAGAGCAGCGCGTCGACCTCGGGAGTGAGGGCGCTGAAGCGCGTCTTCTCGAACACCCGCGAGTGTCCTGCGGCCGCGGTGGCGATGGGGGGGGCGCTGTGTCCAAGCCCCTTGGTGTACTGCTCCGTCACCACGGACGGAAGCCCGAGGGCCTTCGCCAGCTCGAGCGCGGCGGTGCAGTTGGCGACCACGCGGTCGGCGTCGAAGATGGTCGGCAGGAGCCTCTCCTGCACGTCGATCACCAGAAGCGCGGTCCGTTCGAGCGATAGGCGGGGAATCGGCATCCGTTCAGACTAGCATGGTCGACCCCTGCGGCGTCGGACGCTCCGCCATCGCAGGCCGGAGCGAACCGCGAGAGGAACTTCCATGACGGACGGAAAGCAGCAGGGCGGCGGCATGACGGCGGAGCAGCGTGCGCAGATCGATGCGACGCTGCTTGGGCAGTTCAACGATTCCGTGCGCCAGTCGCAGGAGATGCTCACCAAGAACGGCGCCGCGGCCGATCGGGCGCGCGACATCTCCTTCGCGCGGTCGCTGCTGTTCCTGCCGCAATGGCACGTGGTGGCGTGCATCGTGGTCGAGGACGGGCAGCCGCAGCCCAAGCGGCTGGCGATGATCGAGGTGCGCGACGCGCAGGGGCAGCCGTGCCCGAGCCTGGCGGTGTTCGCCACCGCGACGCTGGCGGCGCTGGAGATGCCGCGCATGCAGATTCCCATCGAGGGTGGCTCCTGGGCGACGCTGTCGGTGCCGATCGAGAGTGCCGTGGACTGGGTGGCGTCGCTGCAGGT
This sequence comes from uncultured bacterium, assembly GCA_903856525.1. Lineage (GTDB taxonomy): Bacteria > Planctomycetota > Phycisphaerae > Phycisphaerales > SM1A02 > QWPT01. The sequence goes on from CAIOCH010000077.1 coordinate 6,717, forward strand.
TCCTGCGGTGTCGGTGGTGACGCAGAACGGGACCATGACGCCCGCATGCGTTCTGGGCGTCGACTTCCTGCAGTGGGTCGCCAAGGTCGAGGCGGAGAGCCGCAAGAAGGTGATGGGCGAGTGATTGCGGTCCGCAGCCCCGCTCAGACGCGCAGTTCCGAGCGAGCCGCGATGCGCGACGCGTAGCGCGTGCGGATCGGATCGACCACGGTGGCGATGAAGCGGTCGGTCTGCTCGGGTGCGCGGCCCACGAAGCTCGCGGGATCCAGCGCGCCGTCGAGATCCACCTTGGCGAAGAACGGGTCGCGCCTGAGGCGCGCCATGAGGTCGTTCGGGCGGCCGAAGCGCTTGACCTCCTCGGCTGCGGCCATCGAGTGCACGCGGATGACCTCGTGCGCCTCCTGCCGGTCGGCGCCCGCCCGGGTGGCGGCGAGCATGATGTTCTCGCTGGCCATGAATGGGAGTTCCGCCGCGAGGTTGGCGGTCACCGTGGCCTCCCACACCACGAGACCCTCGGCGACGTTCGCCATGATGTCGAGTGCGCCATCGAGCGCTAGGAACGCCTCGGGCAGCACGAGCCTGCGGTTCGACGAGTCATCGAGGGTGCGCTCGAGCCACTGGGTGGCGTGCGTCTGCAGCGGGTCGTTCACCAGGCCCATCACGAAGCGCGCCAGGCCGCAGGCGCGCTCGCAGCGCATCGGGTTGCGCTTGTACGCCATGGCGGACGAGCCGATCTGGTCCTTCTCGAACGGCTCCTCGATCTCCTTCCTGTTGGCGAGCAGGCGGATGTCGGTGGCGCACTTGTGCGCGGCACTGGCCGCGATCGCGAGGGCGGACACGATCTGCGCGTCGACGATGCGGGGGTAGGTCTGGCCGCACACGGCGAGCATGCGGTCGGCGGGCCAGCCGAGCTTCTCGGCGAAACGCGCCTCGAGTGCATCGACCTTGGCGGGATCTCGGTCGAGGAGCCCGAGGTAGGAGGCCTGGGTGCCGGTGGCGCCGCGCAGTCCGCGGAGCCGCAGCACGCCCGCTGCGAACTCGATCTGTTCGAGCGCGATGGCGAAGTCCTGCGCCCACAGCGTGGCGCGCTTGCCGACGGTGGTCGGTTGCGCCGGCTGGAAGTGCGTGAATCCCAGCGTGGGCAGCGCGCGGTGGCGCGCGGCAAAGGTGCCGAGGCGGTCGATGACGCGGGCGAGCTTGGCTGCGCTGAGGGTGAGCGCGTCGCGCAGCACCAGCGTGTCGGCGTTGCACACCACGTCCTGGCTGGTGGCGCCAAAGTGGATGATGGCGCGGGCCTCGGGCGCGGCGTCGCCGAGGGTGTGCACATGGGCCATCACGTCGTGGCGGAGACGCGCCTCATGGGCCGCGGCGGCTGCGAAGTCGATGTCGTCGAGGTGGGCGCGGATCGCCTCGACCTGGGAGCGCGTCACGGGCATCCCAAGCTCGTGCTGGCTCTCGGCGAGCGCCAGCCAGATGCGGCGCCACGTCGAGAACTTGCGCTGCTCGCTCCACAGCGCCCGCATTTCGCGGCTGGCGTTGCGGGTCTCGAGCGGAGAGCGGTAGCCGGCGTGGGCGGAATCGATGCCTGGATGCGGGGAGGCCGCGTGATCGGTGCTCGTCGGCTGCGTGTTCATGGGGTGTTCTCCGCGGATTCCTGCGGCGCTGCCGCCGCGGGGCGCCCCGTCGTGGCCGCCTGCTCCCGCGGGGATCCGCGATTGGGAGCATCGCCCTGTCGGGGCCGCGCCTGCAGCACTTTGCTCTCGGTGCCCGCCTTGATGCGCGCGATGTTGGAGCGGTGCTTGAACACCACGAACGCCGCGATCAGGACGCTGGCCGCGAGAAACGGAACGGACGCGCGGACGCCCGCGATGCCGCCCTGCATGAGCGCCGCCGCGAGGACCGCGCACGGTATCGAGACTGCGGCCACCATCGAGGCCAGGCTCACCATGCGGAAGAGCAGGACGAGGACGATCCAGAGCAGGAGCGCGAGCACCGCAGGAACGGTGAGCACCGGCCACATGGCCGCCAGTGCGCCGAATCCTGTGGCGACGCCCTTTCCGCCCTTGAAGCCGATCCAGGGCGAGAGGGTGTGTCCCACGATGCCCGCGGCGGCGACCGCGAGCCAGCACCACGCGGTCTGTTCGCTCAGGGAGCCCGGTGCCGCGCCCAGCGAGCCAAGAACCCATCCTGAACCCACGACTGGCGCTGCGCCCTTGATGGCGTCGACCACGAAACAGGCGATGCCCCAGGGCCGTCCGAGCGTGCGTCCGAGGTTGGTGGCGCCGTAGTTGCGGCTGCCGACGGCGCCCAGGTCCACACCGCGAGAGCGGGCGAGGAGGTGCGCCGTTGGAAAACTGCCCACCAGGTAGGCGGCGACGGGAAGCACGGCCCAAAGCATGGGAGGCACGGCGACGGGGTTCGACTCGTCGAGGAGCGGCATGGACCACGGATGATACGGAAACCGCGCGTGCGCGCCGAAGGGCGCGTTATTCGCCGCGCCACAGAGGCGCGCCGTACTTGGCGCGGTGCCAGCGACCCGTGGTTCGGCGCAGTTCGGCGGCGATGGCGAGAAGGACTGGCTGCGGCACGTCTGCGCGGAGCTCGATGTGGTCGTCGAAGACCGCGACGGCGGGTGGCGCGATGCCGTGGTGCTCCGCGGTCTCCTCAGCGCAGGCGCGAAGCAGTTGCGCGAGGGTGGGGTCGGCAAGCGACGTGGGGTGCGCCGCGTGGAGCGTGATCGTGGCCATCACTGGCGGTCGAAGAGCAGCATGGTGATGGTGATGAGCTGCAGCATGGCGGCTGCGGCGGACCAGCGCACGAAGTTGTCGAGGTCGGCGAGGTTGAGGAACGCAACCCCGACGACGAGGACGGCGATCAGCTGGAGGCCCATGGCCGCCACGCGCAGCGCGCTCGACTCCGCGCGGCGCAGGCGCAGCGCGCGAACCTCCTCGGTGAGCTCGACGAGTCCGCGCCGCAGGCGCTCGCTGTCGCGCTCGCGCCGCACCCGGCGGGTGGAGGTGCGGGCGGGAGCGGTTGCGCGGGTGGTCGCCACCGAGGCGGTGGTCTCGTCGCGGTGCCGGAGCACGATCTCCACGGCCTCGGCGAGCGTGGCCGCGGAGTAGTCCGCTGCGGCGTCGGCGATGCGCGCCTTGTCCCGTGAGACGAGGATGGTGCGGAGCCCCGCGCTGCGTCCCGCGGCGACATCGCGCGGCGAGTCCCCGATCAGCCAGGAGCGCTCGAGCTCCAGCTCCATGTCCTGCGCCGCCTGCAGCAGCATGCCGGGGCGTGGCTTGCGCCAGGGGTGCTCGCGCGTGTACTCGGGAATGATGCCCTTCGGATGGAACGGGCAGTAGTAGAAGCGCTCGATGGTGCGCTTGAGCCCCGTCTGCTGGTCGACGAGCTCGGACAGCCGCGAATGGACGGCGTCGACGTCGTTCTCGCTGAAGCGGCCTCGCGCCACACCGCCTTGGTTGGTCGCGACCACCAGTCGAAATCCCGCGTCGCGCAGGCGCCGGAGCGATGCGGCGACGCCATCGACGAGCGTGGCCCGCGCGGGAATGCCGGCGTTTGCGTCATCGGGCACGAGGGTGCCGTCTCGATCGAGGAAGATCGCAGGGTCCATCTTTCGTCGTGCTCCGGGCGAACTCACCGGCCGCGCACGGAGGGCGCAGCCCGCGCATCCTACTGCCGTCGGGCGGGGCAGGTGGGGCGGCGGGATCGCCGATGAGGGCGCCGACGGAATCTCGGGGAGTCCGCGGAGGCGGCCCCGGTCTCGGCGCGGTCGGGTTCGTCAGACGACCGCTGCCGGAATGGGCTTGGCCACGATCGAGCCGGCACCGTCGCCGAAACTCGTGCCGATGGCCCGAGCCGCCGCGATCAGCGGGTGGTCGACCGGCACCAGCCGCTGCTTTCCGACGGTCTCGAAGAGGTCGATGTCGGAGAACAGGTTGTTCTCGCGCACGACCATGCGATTGCGCTTGCCGCTGGCGAGCACGGCCATGGCGTGGAAGCCGAAGTTGGTGGCGAGGATGCGGTCGGCCGCGATGGGGGCGCCGCCGCGCTGCGTGTGGCCGAGCACCGTGGTGCGGGTCTCGATGCCCGTGAGATCGGAGATCTCGGTGGCCACGAGGTTGCCGATGCCGCCGAAGCGGATGGGATCGGGGCTCGTCGGATCGTAGCGTCCGACCACCTGGTGGCCGTTCGCAGGGCGCGCGCCCTCGGCCACCACCACGATGGCGAAGCCCGGACCGCGCATGCGGCGCTCGATGTCATCGGCGATCTTCCGCAGGTCGAAGGGGACCTCGGGCAGCAGGATCACATCGGAGCCGCTCGCCACGCCCGCGGTGACCGCGATCCAGCCCGCGTTGCGGCCCATGACCTCGCAGACCATCACGCGGTGGTGGCTGTCGGCGGTCGAGTGCAGCCGGTCGAGCGCCTCGGTGGCGGTGGCCACGGCGGTGAGGAAGCCGAAGGTGATCTCCGTTCCCACGAGGTCGTTGTCGATCGTCTTGGGCACGCCGATGACGTTGATGCCGGCGGCCGCGATGGGCGCCGCG
>CAIOCH010000078.1 GCA_903856525.1 uncultured bacterium
CCCACCAGAGGGAGCCGCCGCAGCGGCGACCGCTCAAGTCACGTGAGCCCCCGCAGCGGCGACCGCCGGAGGATGCCTGGGGATCGGGTGCATCGAGTGGGGTCGTGTGGAGTCGAGGTGAAGACTGCAACCAGACTTGACATCTGGTAATACCAAATGTAAAGTCTGGTTGCATGCCCGACTGGACCGAGATCGCGCGACCGTTCTGGGACGACCGCCTGGCCGAGACCTGGCGGGTGGCGCCCATCGTGTGGCTTTCGGGGGTCCGCCGCTCGGGCAAGACGACGATTGCGCGCGCGCTTGCCAGCGCGCACTTCATGAACTGCGACCTTCCGAGCGTGCAACGCGAGCTCGACGACCCGGAGGCGTTCTATGCGCGGATCTCGCCGCGGTCGGGCAACGCGACGGTCGTCTTCGACGAGATCCACCGGCTGCGCGATCCGAGCACTGTGCTCAAGATCGGGGCCGATGCGTTTCCGAAGCTGCGCATCCTGGCCACGGGATCATCGACCCTCGCGGCCACGCGCAAGTTCCGCGACAGTCTCGCGGGGCGCAAGCGCGAGGTGAACCTGCAGCCGGTGCTGTTCGAGGAACTCGCCGCCTTCGGCGCGACGGTCGAGAAGCGCCTGCTCCATGGTGGCATGCCGCAGATGCTGCTCGCGGACAAGCCCGATCCCGGCTTCTACGCCGAGTGGTTGGACTCCTACTTCGCGCGGGATGTCTCCGAGCTCTTCCGGGTCGAGCGGCGGTCGGAGTTCCTGCTCCTCTTCCGCCTGCTCCTTCGCCAGAACGGCGGCATGGCGACCATCGTCAACCTCGCCAAGCAGTGCGGTGCCACGCGGCCGACCGTCATGTCGTGGATCGAGGCGATGCGCATCACCCATGTCATCCACCTGGTCCGGCCCTTCCATGGCAACGGCGACTCGGAACTGGTCAAGCAGCCCAAGATTTACGCCTTCGACACGGGCTTCGTCGCGCACGAGAACGGTTGGACCGAGCTCCAGCCCGAGGAGCGCGGACTGCTCTGGGAGAATGTCGTGCTCGAGCACCTGCTCTCGCGGCCATGGCAGCCCGAGGTCCACTTCTGGCGCGACAAGCTCCAGCGCGAGGTGGATTTCGTGGTCCCCAAAGGCCGCGCGGTCGTCGACGCCTACGAGTGCAAGTGGGACCTGCGGCGGATCGACATCAAGGGGATCGCCGCGTTCCGCGCGCTCTATCCGAAGGGCGCCAACTACATTGTGGCGCCCACGGTCGAATCGCCCTACGCCCGCACCATCGACGGGATCGAGGTGACCATCCTGTCACCCGATTCGATCGCCGACCGCCGGTGAATTTCGCGATCGACGCGCCGAGGTGGTAGGACCAACGGGATCCGTGATCTACATTGGGGCGATGCTGCTCGCGCCGCTCGTCGCATCGTCCGTGATCGCCGCCAACGGCGTCTCCTACAACCGCGACATCCGGCCGATCCTGTCGCAGCACTGCTTCGCCTGCCACGGGTTCGACGAGGGCGCGCGCAAGGCGGGTCTGCGGCTCGACCGCGCCGAGTTCGCGCACGCGCAGATCGAGGGCGAGACCGACGGCACCTCGGCGTTCAAGCCGTTCGACCCCGCGGCGAGCCTGGCGTGGGCGCGCATCAACGCCGAGGATCCCGACGACCGCATGCCGCCCATCGAGTCGCACCGCGTGCTGACCGAGGAGCAGAAGACCAAGATCCGCATGTGGATCGAGCAGGGCGCCGTCTACGAGGATCACTGGGCCTTCACGCCGCCGGCGCGGGCGGACCTCCCGCACGGGGCGCTCAATCCGATCGACGCGCTCGCCTCGGCCCGCCTCGGCGAGGCCGGCCTGCGCCTGGCCGCGCCCGCCGATCCCGCGACGCTCTTCCGCCGCGTGTCGATCGACCTCACGGGTCTGCCGCCGAGCGCGGAGGAGGTCGCCGCGTTCGTCTCCGACACCGACCCGGCCGCCTACGACAAGGCCGTCGCGCGCCTGCTCGCGAGCCCGCACTTCGGCGAGCGCATGGCGATGCCGTGGCTCGACGCCGCGCGCTACGCCGACACGAATGGTTTCTCCATCGACGGCGGCCGCCACCTCTGGCTCTGGCGCGACTATGTGATCCACGCCTTCAACACCAACAAGCCCTACGACCGCTTCCTGGTCGAGCAGATCGCGGGCGACCTGCTGCCCGACAAGAGCGACGAGACGCTCGTCGCGACCGGCTTCCAGCGCAACGCGATGATTACCCACGAGGGCGGCACCATCGCCGAGGAGAACCTCGTCACCTACGGCGTCGACCGCGTGCGCACCTTCGGCGAGGCGGTGCTCGGGCTCACGGTCGGCTGCGCGCAGTGCCACGACCACAAGTTCGACCCGGTCACGCAGCGCGATTACTACCGGCTGTTCGCGTTCTTCAACCAGACGACGGAGCCCGCGCACGGTGGCGACAGTGGCGTGAACGCGGCGCCCGCGGCGAACCTGAAGTCGGTGCTCGTGACCGGCGAGGAGGACGCGCTGCGCGAGCGGATCGCGGCGCTCGAGCAGGACCTCGCGCTGCCGAACGCGATCGAGGTCGAGCGCTGGGAGCTCGCCGAGCAGAGGAAGCTCGCGACGCGCGGGCTCGGCTTCGCGACGCATCCCGTCAAGCTCACCAAGATCAGCACGCCGAACACCGGCTCCGGCTTCGAGATCGAGGCGGGTCGCTACGCGCGCGTCACGCGGCCGATGGGCTTCGTGGCGTTCGACATCGCGATGGAGTTCACCCAGCCGCTGGCGCCGGTCACGGGCCTGCGCATCGTGATGCACGCCGACCCCGCCGCGCCGAACGCGGGCTGGGGCTGGGCCGACGGCGGGGCGGGCGAGAAGAAGACCTTCGCGGTGACCAACGTCTCGCTCTCGGCCGGCACCGTGTCGTCCGACCAGGTGAACCTCTACCGCATGCTCGACCTCGCGGGCGCGACCGCCGACTGCTGGTCGGGCGACAACCACCCGCGCGGCGTGCTCGAGACCAAGGGCGACACGGCGTGGATCCCCGACATCGCGCACGAGGGCCCCGTGCACCTCACGGTGATGTTCGACGAGCCGCTCGCGCGCGACGCGACGCACATGACCGCGCAGGTCAACTTCGGCCGCTGGGGCGAGGTCGCCGCCAAGCGCATGGAGTTCTTCCTGGTCACCGGCAACGACGACGGCTCGGCGCTGCCGCCGGCGATCATGCGCACGCTCGCGAAGGCCCGCGGCGCGCGCACGGCCGACGAGACGCGCGAGCTCTTCGCGTACTTCAGCGCCCATGCGCCCGCGACCGAGCGCACGCGCATCGAGCTCGCCAACGCGCGCGAGCGCCTGCGCGTGCGCACCGAGGCGCACTCGACGATGGTGATGGACACCGCGGGCACGCCGCGGGAAACGCGCATCCTCCACCGCGGCAACTACGCCGACCCGCGCGACCCGGTCGAGGCAGGCACGCCCGCGTTCCTGCCGCCGATGCCCGAGGGCGCGCCGAACAACCGGCTCGGACTCGCACAGTGGGTGGTCGACCCCCGAAATCCGCTCACCGCACGCGTCACGGTCAACCGCATCTGGAGCGTGTTCTTCGGCGCGGGCCTCGTGCGCAGCGCGAACGATCTCGGCCTGCAGGGCGAGTGGCCCGAGCATCGCGCGCTGCTCGACAGCCTCGCGGTCGACTTCCGCGACCACGGCTGGGATGTGAAGCGGCTGGTCACGCAGATCGTCACGAGCGAGCTGTACAGGCAGTCGTCGCGCGCCACACCCGAGATGCTCGCGGCCGACCCCGACAACCGCCTGCTCGCGCGCGGGCCGCGCTTCCGCCTGCCCGCCGAGCTCATCCGCGACGGCGCGCTCAGGACGAGCGGACTGCTGGTCGGCGACCTCGGCGGCCCGAGCGTGAACCCCTACACCCCAGGCGACCCGTGGCGCGAGATCAGCCACTACGGCTCGAGCCCCGCGACCGCGCAGGCGTTCGTGCAGGACCACGGCGGCAAGCTCCACCGCCGCAGCATGTACACCTACTGGAAGCGCACGCTGCCGCCGCCGAACATGGCGATCTTCGACGCGCCGAATCGCGAGCTCTGCACCTTCGACCGCGCCACCACCAACACGCCGCTGCAGGCTCTGGTGATGCTCAACGACGCGCAGTTTGTCGAGGCCGCCCGCGCCTTCGCCGAGCGGATCATGCGCCGCGGCTTCGACGACCGGCAGAAGGTGATCTGGGCGTTCGCCGAGGCGACCTCGCGGTTGCCGTCGGCGGACGAGGTGCAGGTGCTCGACGACGCGCTCGCCCGCGAGCGGGCGCGGTTCGCGCGCGACACGGCCGCCGCGGAGGCGCTGCTCGCGCACGGCGAATCGCCGCGCGACCCGTCGCTGCCCGCGGCCGACCACGCGGCGTGGACGCAGGTGGCCGCGGTGCTCCTGAACCTGTCCGAAACCGTCACCCGCAACTAACGACGAGGAACGAACCATGCACGACCCAGTCGACGACCGTCTCGCGTTCCTCACCCGCCGCAGCTTCGTCAGCCGCACGGCCCACGGCGTCGGCTCGATGGCGCTGGCGTCGCTGCTGGCGGAGTCGATCCTCGGAGGCACGCGCACCGCGCGCGCCGCCACGCAGGTTGGCGGCGGGCTCGCCGGCATCCCGCACTTCGCACCGAAGGCGAAGCGCGTCCTCTGCCTCTTCCAGAGCGAGGGCTTCTCGCACATCGACCTCTTCGACCCGAAAAAGACCCTGTGGGACCACGCCGGCAAGGACCTGCCCGCGTCGATCAAGGGCACGCAGCGCGTGACCGGCATGACCAGCGGCCAAGGCAGCTTTCCCGTCGTGCCGCCCCTCATGCAGGGCAAGAACTGCGGCAACAGCGGACTCTGGATCAGCGACCTCATGCCGCATCTCCAGACCGTGGCCGACGACCTCTGCATCATCAAGAGCCTGCACACCGAGGCGATCAACCACGACCCCGCGATCACGCTGATGAACACGGGCAACCAGATCCCGGGCTACGCCAGCATGGGCTCGTGGGCGAGCTATGGCCTCGGCAGCGAGAACGCGAACCTGCCCGCGTTCATCGTGCTCGTGTCGCAGGGTTCGGGCAAGAACCCGGGCCAGCCGATCTTCTCGCGCCTGTGGGGCAGCGGCTTCCTGCCGAGCTCGCACCAGGGCGTGGGCTTCCGGCCGGGTGGCAATCCGGTGCCGTACCTCGCGAATCCGGATGGCGTCGATGCCGCCGCGCGGCGGGCGATGCTCGATGACCTGGCGAAGCTCAACGCGATGCACGCACACGAGGTCGGCGACCCCGAGACCCTCGCGCGCATCGAGGCGTACGAGATGGCGTTCCGCATGCAGTCGAGCGTGCCCGAGCTCGCCGACCTGTCGGACGAGAAGCCGGAGACCCTCGAGATGTACGGGCCCGAGGTCAATCGCCCGGGGTCGTATGCGGCGAACTGCCTGCTCGGTCGACGGCTGCTTGAGCGTGGCGTGCGCTTCGTGCAGCTCTTCCACCGCGGGTGGGACCAGCACATCGCGATCAACCGGCAGCTGCCGAACCAGTGCCGCGATGTCGATCAGCCGACCGCGGCGGTGCTCAAGGATCTCAAGGCGCGCGGAATGCTGGAGGACACACTGGTGCTGTTCGCGACCGAGTTCGGGCGCACGGCGTACAGCCAGGGCGGGTTCGGCGACCCGAGTTCAGGACGCGACCATCACGGGCGGTGCTTCACGGTCTGGATGGCCGGCGGCGGCGTGAAGGGCGGCATGGAGTACGGGAAGACGGATGACTTCTCGTACAACATCGTGGAGAACCCTGTGCATGTGCGGGACTTCCATGCGACGGTGATGCATTGCCTCGGGATCGATCACGAGAGGTTGACGGTGCCGTTCAGGGGGCTGGATGTGAAGCTGACGGGGGTGGAGAG
>CAIOCH010000079.1 GCA_903856525.1 uncultured bacterium
CGTTGTCGAACTTCTCGATGTCGTGGCCGGGGCTCCAGCCGTTGAGCGCGAGGAAGTTGCACAGGACCTCGGGGAGATAGCCCGAGCGGCGGAAGTCGTCGACATTGATCTCGGGCAGCGTCACCTTGAGCGCCTCGCCGAGCCGGATCGCGCCCTCGAGGTCGAGCTGCACGTTGTCGTCGCCGATCCAGCGCGACCACTCCTCGGTGGTCACGGTGCCGGCCGGCGGCGCCGTGAGCGCCTTCTCCTTGACGGCCTTCCGGAGCACCTTGTCCTTGTCGCGCTTCGACATCTTCGAGTCATCGGGGTTCTTGATGATCGAGAGGTGTCCGTAGGTCGGCCGGCGGAAACCGAGCGCGTCCTGCAGCAGCATGTGCTTCGCGGTGTTGGTGAAGTGCTCCTGCGCGCGGAGGACATGGGTGACGCCCATCAGCTCGTCGTCGACGACGACCGCGAAGTGGTAGGTCGGGAAGCCGTCCTTCTTGCGGATGACGAAGTCGTCGACCTCGCCGGCGGGCAACGTGGCGTCGCCAAGGACCTCGTCGTGGATGGTGACGGCGGCGTTGTTCGACTTGAACCGCACCACGCACTCGCGGCCCTCGGCCACGAACTTCGCGCGCTGTTCGGGCGTGACATCGCCGCGGAACCGGTAGCGGAAGGCCTCCTTGCGGGCCATCGCCTCCTTGCGCATCGCCTCGAGCTCCTCGGAGGTGTCCCATGACTCGTAGGCCTTGCCCTCGGCGATGAGCCGCTGGCAGTAGCGGGCGTAGATCTCCAGGCGCTCGCTCTGGAAGTAGGAACCGTTGGGCCCGCCCCCCACGACCGTGCCATCGGGCGCCGTGTACTCGGGACCCTCGTCCCAACGGATGCCGAGCCATTCGAGGTCCTTCAGGAAGCCCACGCTCGCGGCGTCGGAGGATCGCTTCTGGTCGGTGTCCTCGATGCGGATGATGAAGCGGCCGCCGCGGCCCTTGGCGAAGGCCCATGAGAAGAGGGCGGTGCGGGCGCCACCCACATGGAGATGGCCGGAGGGTGAGGGCGCAAAGCGAGTGACGGGCGCAGCGATCTGGTTGGACATGGTGGATCCGAGTTGGGCCGACAGGGTAGCGCAAGCATGATTCGGGGGGCGATTGGCGGGAAACCCGTTGACAAGGCCGCGCGGTCTGTCACAGTCCTGTTGGCGCGAGGCGCCATGCATGCAGGCATCCATAGGGGTCATCTCGGATACGCATGGCAGCGCGCCCATGGCTCGTCGGGCGATCGAGTTGCTTCTCGCGCGCGGCGCGACGCAGTTCATCCACCTCGGCGACGTGGGAACCGCATCGGTGCTCGATCTGCTCGCCGGACTCGAGGCGACGGTGGTGTTCGGCAACTGTGACGATGAGCGCGGGCTGGCGCGGTATGCCGAGGCCATCGGGATCCGTGTGGTCCACCCAGGGTCCATCATCGAGGTCAAGTGTCCGGGTGCTGGCTCGGGCGCGACAGAGGTGGTCGGCCGGGGCATGCTTCGGACCGCGACGATCCGCATTGGCATCACCCATGGCCATCTCGAGCGCGAGGTGGACAGGCTGTTCCGTTCCGAAGTGGACTACCTGCTGCACGGACACACCCACGAGATTCGCGACGAGGTCGTGGGTCGGACCCGCGTGCTGAATCCGGGTGCGCTGCATCGGGCACGTCGGTACACCGCGCTCCTGCTTGATCCGGGCTCGGGAACCGCGGAGTGGATCGACGTGGACGACGGCGAAACCGAAGATCCCCGCGGGTCGAAGCGCGGCCCGTGACCCTCGCCCACGCACTGCTCGCCGCCAATCTGCTCGCAACCTGCTTCATGACGGGCCTCATCTGGTTCGTGCAGGTGGTGCACTACCCGCTGTTCGCGGCGGTGGGCCGCGGGGAGTTCGCCGCGTACTCCCGTTCGCACCAGTCGCTGACCACGCTCGTGGTCGGGCCGCCCATGCTCCTCGAGGCGGTGAGCGCCGCCCTGCTTCTGGTGGTCCGTCCCCCATCGGTTCCGGCGTGGCTCGCATGGACCGGTCTCGCCCTGGTGGCCGTCATCTGGCTGAGCACCGCCCTGCTGCAGGTTCCGGCGCACGGCCGGCTCTCGGCGGGTTTCGATGCGGAAACTGGCGGATTCCTCGTGGCCACCAACTGGATCCGCACGATCGCCTGGTCGCTGCGGTCGGCGGTGGTCGTCTGGATGCTCGCCTACGCGCTCCGTCCGGCAAACGGCTAGATTTCCTGCATGAGCGCCGAGCACACGCAGGAATCCGCCCGCATCGACGTGTTCGGGTGGACCGACACCGCGATCGAGTTCCGGCGCTGCAGTTCGCTCACCGAGGCAACGGATCTGGTCGCGGCCCACCGCTTCGTCTGGATCGAC
>CAIOCH010000080.1 GCA_903856525.1 uncultured bacterium
AGCAACAGCACCGCGTTGCCGCCGACGGCCGAGAACCAGAAGTCCAGCAACTGGCGCTTCGGCTTCACGGTCGCGTCCTCGCTCGCATGGTGGAACCAGCCGCTGCGGATCGACACATCGGTCTCCGCGGGCCACCACACGAGCCGTCGCGCAGCGAGCAGCGCCTGTCGCGAGCCGAGGTCCTTCGCCTGGTTCTTCTCGCGCAGCCTCCACAGCGATTGCCATGCGGCCCGGCTCTGTTCGAACGGCCCCTCGTCGGCATTGTCGAGCGGCAGCGCACTCCATTCTTGCTCGCGCGTGACGCCTGCTTCGTTGCCGACCCAGCGCACGTCGGGCCCGGTGATCGCGATGCACGCCTGTGGCTGCAATTCGCGCACGAGGCGGAAGTGCGCCTGCCAGTCGAAGATCTCGGGTTGGTCGGATGGACAGTGCGCGCCGTCGAACCAGACCTCGAACAGCGGCCCGTAGTCCGAGCAGAGTTCGCGCAGCTGCTGTTGGAACACGTCGTGGTAGGCGCGCGTGCCGAACGCCTTGCAGTTGCGATCCCACGGCGACAGGTAGACGCCGAACGAAAGGCCCACCTCGCGGCATGCGTCGGCGACTTCGGCGACGACGTTGCCGTCGCCATTGCGCCACGGCGACGCCGCGACGTCGTGCTCCGTGCTCGCCGACGGCCACAGGCAGAACCCGTCGTGGTGCTTGCAGGTCAGCACGAGGCCGCGCATGCCCGCGTCGGCAAACGTCTTCGCCCATTGCCGCGCGTCGAACTCCGTGGGCAAGAACGTCGTCGGCGATTCCGTTCCGTCGCCCCATTCGCGGTCCGTGAACGTGTTCATGCCGAAGTGCACGAATGCGACGAAGCCGTGCCGTTGCCATTCGAGTTGCCGCGCGGACGGTCGCACTTCGGCTGCGAGCTTCGCGATCTCGTCGATGCTTGCGCCGTTTGGCACGAGCACCGCATCCTGCCCGGTGGCTGTCGTGGTCGCGAGCAACGTCGCGGCGAACAACGATGCGAACGGGCCGTACTCGGTGGTCCCGGGCGGGCTGAACAACGATGTGACCTCGACGGGCACGTACGCGGCGATTCTGGGCGGGCAGAACAACTCGGCCTCGGCGCCGCGGTCTGCGGTGCTGGGCGGCGCGAACAACGCGGCGACCGGAGACTCGAGCGTGGCCGCGGGCAACCGTGCCAAGGCCAACCACGCGGGCGCGTTTGTGTTCTCAGACTCCAGCACGGCCGTGGATTTCACTTCGTCGGGGCCGAACACGTTTAACGTGCGTTCGGCTGGCGGCGTGCGGTTCTCGGCACCGTCGGCCTCTCCGGCGACGGGCATCGCCTTCCTGTTCGAGACGGCCGCGCCGGTGGGCGCGGTGATTTCGTCATCGGCCCTGACGGCGAACCTGACACTCAGCGCGACTGCGGCGGGCGGGCTGCCGTGGACGTTGTACTCGGGTGCCGGGGGTGGCGTGGGTGCGGGCAACTTCGGGATCGGCAAGGCCGAGGTCGGCCCGCTGGTGCTGGTGGTGTCGGCGGATGATCAGGTGGGCATTCTGACGACGGACCCGCAGACGGAACTGCACGTCTCGCGTCCGGCAGCGGGGACGGCGGAGATCCGGTTGGATGCGCCCAACGGCAGTGACTCGCGCGTGTCGCTGTTTGAGCGCGTCAGTGGGTCGCTGGGCGGGCAGATTTTCTACAACGCGAGCTTGAACACGCTGAACATCGGCACGGTGGCCTCGGCCAACACGTTCACACCGGCGATCTCGATTGATCGCGGGAGCGCCAATGTGGGCGTTGCCGGGACGCTGACGGCGGCATCGAAGAGCTTCAGGATCGATCATCCGATGGATCCGGCCAACAAGGAGCTGTGGCACACGAGCGTTGAGTCGCCGGACATGAAGACGATTTATGACGGGAACGTGACGACCGACCAGAACGGCTTTGCCGAGGTGGTGCTGCCGGACTGGTTTGAGTCGCTGAACACGGACTTCCGGTATCAGATCACGATCATCGGTGAGGATGCCCCGGACTTTGCGGTGGCGCGGGTGGCGCGGCGGATTGCGAACAACCGCTTTACGGTCAAGACGGTTCCGGGCAATCTTGAGGTGTCGTGGCAGGTGACGGGCATCCGGCATGACGCCTACGCGAAGTTGCACCGCACGCCGGTGGAGGTGAACAAGCCGGCACACCTGCGCGGGCGGTACCTGACACCGGAGGCCCATGGTGTGGCGGACAACCAGCGGATGCTGGCACCGGAGGGCGCCTCGGCGGTGGTCGTGCCGCACGAGGTGCCGGCGACGACTGCGGCGGCACCGAAGCGGTGAGTGCGCAGGCGGCACGCTGGTGGAACGTTGGATGGTGATCACCGCCCGGTGCTGGTCCTGAGTGAGGACCGGGCCGGGCGGTGGTGTTTGCGCTGAGCGAGGGGGCGGACCGGGGCCTCAATCACAGGCCGGAATCGCTCGAATCCGCGACTGAGTCTCGGCGGGGCT
>CAIOCH010000081.1 GCA_903856525.1 uncultured bacterium
AAGGGCCGGGGGGGTAATGCCCGTAGCCCAGTTAACAACAGAGGTCACAGCACGGGTGCCAAGTCGCGTGACAACAGGCGAAGCTCTCGAAAATCTGCAAAACGTTCTCTCTCCCCCTCGCCTTCGCAGTCCCGATTGCACTCGGCGCAACCGCGCGCAAGACGCCCGTCGTCGGCACCACGCTCGACTACTTCGACCGCCGCGCACTCGCCCCCGCCGAAGGACAGTTCTTCGCCACGATCTCCGATTGCGTGGTCGGCGCGGGCGCCGCGCGCGCGCTGGGTTTGGCACTCGGCGACAAGCTCTTCACCGACCCCGAGTCCTTGTCGAACTTGGCCGGGGTCTTTCCGCTGGAGTTACGCGTGACGGGCGTGCTGCCTGCAACGGGTACGCCCGACGACGGCGTGATCTTCGTTGATCTCCCCACGATGTGGACGATCCAAGGGCTCGGACATCGACACGACGATCCAACGCAAGCAACCACGCCAGGCGCGCTGATGGCGAAGGACGGTTCGAACGCGATCGCGAGCGAAGCGCTCAAGATCGAGCGCAGTGCGAGCGAAGCGCCCGCGCCTGACTTTCACTTTCACGGCAGTATCGATGCGTTTCCGATCGACGCGGCGCTGGTCTTCCCGCGCGACGCGAAGGCGCAGGCGATCTTGCTCGGGCGGTTCACGGGGTCGGAGGAGAGTCTCCAGCTCGTGCGGCCGGATCTGTTCGCGGAGCGGGTGCTGGAGCGAATCTTCGGCGTGGGCCGCGTGCTTGGCGCGGTGGCTGCGGGAGCGGCTGCGCTGGTCGGGCTCGTGGCGGCGACGACGTTTGCGTTGTCGATACGGCTACGGGCGGAAGAGTTGGCGCTGATGCGGCGGTTGGGGGCGAGTCGGGGGCGGATCGCGGTGTTTCTCGCGGTGGAGGCGGGGATGATGCTGGCGGTGGCTGTGGCGCTGGCGGCGATGGTTGCTGCAACTGCCCCGCTGTTCGCGTCTTCGGTGCTGCGGTTCGCGTCGGGGGCGTGAAAGACTCGACGCATCGCCTCGTGGGACGATCAACGAAATCGCGCCCGATCGGATCCTGTCGATTGCTTCCAAAGCTCCCCTCAATGGTCTGGGCCGAAACAGTCACGTCCGACGCACGAACCAAGGGAGTCTGCGGCAACTGGCAGGTATCGACAATCGGCTGCTACATTGCGCTCCGCCATGCGCGTCGCCCTCTTCACCACCTGCCTTGCCGAAGCGCTCGCGCCGCGCACGCTGAAGGCGACGGTGCTGGTGCTCGAGCATGTCGGGGTCGCCGTCGAGGTCCCGGCTGCGCAGACCTGCTGCGGGCAGCCGATGCTGTCGAACGGGCTGCCGGCCGACGGGGCGCGGCTCGCGCGGCGGATGGCGGAGATCTTCGCGCCCTACGACGCGGTCGTGACGCCGTCCGGCTCGTGCTGCTCGGTGGTGCGGGAGAAGTACGCGGGGCTCTTCGACGAGGGAACCACCGACCGTGCCGCGGTCGATGCGCTTGCCGCGAAGACCTACGAGCTGGTCGAGTTCCTCGAAACCAAGCTCAAGGTCGACCCGTCCAAGCTCGCGCCGCGCGCGGCGTCCGCCAGCCTGACCTGTCACGACGCCTGCCACCTGCGTGGGATCCATCGGCACGGGTGCACGGCACCGTTCCTGCAGAAGACGGCCTGCTGCAACGATGTGCGGGAACTCCCCGACATGGCGCAGTGCTGCGGCTTCGGCGGGATGTTCAGCACGCAGTTCCCCGAGGTGTCGACCGCGCTTGGCGAGGAGAAGCTCGCGCATGTGGCGGCGACCGGCGCGTCGACGCTGGTCGCGAGCGACACGGGCTGCGCGGCGCATCTCGCGGGGCTCGCGCATCGCAAGGGCGTCGCGCTGCGCGTGATCTCACCCGCCGAGGCGCTTGCCGAATCGCTCGGACTCATGGAGCGCGACGCATGAACGAGCTCATCGCGCCCAAGCTCCCCTTCGACATGAAGCCGCGCGCGCGCGAGGCCGTGCGCGACCTCAAGCTGCAGCAGTTCGTCGGCAACGCGACCCACCTCAAGGACACGCAGCGCGGCGGCATCTTTGGCCGCGACTTCGGACCCGACTACGACGATCTCCGCACCGTCGCCCGCGACACCAAGCAGTACGCGCTCGACCACCTCGACGAGTTGCTCGAGCGGTTCATCGCCAACGCCGAGAAGTCGGGCGCGAAGGTGCACGCGGCGGCGACCGCGGCCGATGCCTGTGCGATCGCGCTCGAGATCGCCCGCGCGCACGCGGCGAAGAGCTGCGTCAAGAGCAAGTCGATGGTCACCGAGGAGATCGGCCT
>CAIOCH010000082.1 GCA_903856525.1 uncultured bacterium
GCATCCTCGCTGGAGGCGAGGCTGAGGCTGGTGATCGTGTCGACCTTGAGGATGTTCGAGGCGAGGACGCCCTTGCCCGTTCCATCGAAGTTGCTGGCGTTCACCGAAACCGTGGCGGCTTCGGCGGTCTTGCCGAGCAGTGCGCCCAGGTTGCCCACGGTCGAGTCGATCACGAGGGAGCCGGTGATGCCGTCTGCCTTGACCTTGCTCGCGCCCAGGCCGAGCGCGGTGAGCTCAGCCTGACCCATGCTGCTGGCATCAGCCACAGCCAGTTCCTTGCCCGTCGACGCGGCGCTGATCGCCTTGCCGAGGAGGTTGCCGATCTCGGTCGCATCCTCGTTGGAGTCGAGGCTGAGGTTCCAGATCGAGTCGACCTTGGTGATCTTGCCGCTGAGCACGCCCTTTCCGTCAGTGCCGAAGCCCAAGGCATTGACCTCGACGGTCGCCTCGACGTTCGTCTTGGCGAGGAGGTTGTCGAGGTTGTTCACCAGCGAGGTGACCGACATCGTGCCGCTGACGCCATCGGCCTTGATCTTGGCCAGCGCTGCTTCCGCAGCGATGGCGTTGATCATGTCGACCGTCATGCTCGTCGCAACCGCGGTGGCCATGCCGGCGCCCGAGGCGACCGACTTGCCGAGGAGTGCGGTGATCTGCGCAGCCTCTTCCGTCGAGTAGAGGGCGAGGTTCGAGATCTCATCGACCTTGTCGAAGATCGCGGCGTCGCTCCACGAGTTCTTGAGGTCGCCGTAGGCGATGATCGACTCAGAGTCGGTCACGGTGTAGGCGGCGTCGATCGTGACGAACGAGCCGTCCGCCGGAGCGACCTTGCCGAAGAGCGCGGACTGGTTGTTCACCGCAGCGCTGACCACGAGCGAGCCCGTGATGCCGTTCGCAGCGATGCTGCCGGCGCCTCCGCCGAGAGCGGAGAGCTTGGCCGGATTCATGTCGGTCGCGGTCGCGAGCGCGCCGGTGGCCTTGGTGAGGAGATTGGTGATCTCAACATCAGTCTGAGCGTTCGTGACCGTCAGGTTCGTGATCGAGTCGACCTTGGCGATGTTGACCGAGAGGGCCGTGAGCTTGGCAGGGCCCATGCCCGCCGCGTCCACGTTCACGGTCGAACCGTTGCCGGCCGCCGCGTTGGCGAGCAGGTCGCCGAGCACCGTGACATCGTTGGTCAGGACCATCGTGCCCGAGATGTAGTCGACCTTGGCGTGGCCAGCGGCAACCGCGTTCAGGCGGGTGAAGTCCATGCCCGTGGCGTTGACGAGGATCTCGCCATCGACCGCGTAGAGCACGGCCTGGTTGATCTGCGCCACCGAGTTCGAGCTCGAGAGGCCGGCAGCGATGAGGTCGCGGCCGACTGCGCGGTCGTACTGGGCCGACGCCGCATTCGCCAGCTGCGTGAAGCTCACGAAGGGGACATCGGTTCCGGTCACGTTCATCGCGTCGAGGATGACGGCCTTGCCCGAGGCACCCAGCGCGTTGAACGCGGCGATGGCCATGGCGGCGCCGTTGGCGTCGATCGCCTCACCGTTGAGCTGCGCGTCGCCGAGGGTGACCATCGCGTTGTAGACCGCGACCATGCGGCCGACGACGGCGGGGTTCTCACCCGCGGCGGGGATCGTGATGAAGTCGTTGGCGGTCAGGCCGTTCGCGTTCGCAGCGTTCACCACCACCTGGACGGCGGTGCGGAAGACCACGAGGTTGTCGAACAGGACGCCGGCAGCCGCGGTGGAGACGAAGCCCGCGCCACGGTTGACCAGCATGTCGGCCTGCACCGCGAGCTGGCGACCCTCGACGAGCGAGGCGTAGGCCGAGCCCGAGCCGGTCGCGAAGCCCGCGACCGTCATGGCCGACACGATGTTGGTCGCGTCCGCGCCGTTGAGGTTCGCAAGCACGGCAGCCGGGTACGCCGCGTTGGCATCAGCCGCGAGAGCGGTGAAGCTGTTGCGCGGAGCCTCGGTGCCCGAGATGTTGATCGCGGCGAGGATGACGGTGCGACCCGAGTCATTGAGCACGTTGAACGAAGTAATGGCAGCGTCAGCGTTCGCAGCAGTCGCGGCGGGGTCGCCGTTCAGCGTGCGTCCCAGAGCCTGCGCAGCAGCGATGCCGTTGTAGACAGCGACCATCTTGCCGACGACCGGCGGCTCGCCGTCCGTGGTGATGAAGTCCGCAGCGGTGATGCCGTTGGCGTTCGCCGTGTCGACCGCGATCTGGATCGCGAGGCGAGCGTCGGTCAGGGCCGCGAAGCGGGCACCCGACTGGCTGGGCGAGGTGTTGTCGGTGCCGAGGTCGACGAAGACGAGGGCCTGGCGATCGGCC
>CAIOCH010000083.1 GCA_903856525.1 uncultured bacterium
GCGCGAACATCGCGGTCGACAACGACTGCGACGGCGTGACCACGGCTGCGGAGGCCATCGACTCGACGACCTACTACGTCGATGCCGACAGCGACGGCCACTCGATCAGCACGTCGGCGCAGTTCTGTGCATCGACTGCGCCGACTGGGTACCTCGCGAACCTCTCCTCGCCGGTCGACTGCGACGACACGCGGTCGTCCGTGAAGCCGGGCGGCACTGAGGTCTGCGACGGCCTCGACAACGACTGCACGGGTGGTGTCGACAGCGGACTCACATTCTCAGACTACTACGGCGACAGCGATGCCGATGGCGCGGGTGATCCCGCGGTCGTTCAGAATGCGTGCGCGCAGCCCACGGGCTATGTGTCGAACTCGAACGACCAGTGCCCGGGCAACAGTGCGTTGATCAATCAGGTGACGTACTACCGCGATGCAGATGGCGATGGCTTCGGCAGCGCGTTGGTCACCCAGCAGTCGTGCGCGAGCACGGCTCCGTCGGGGTATGTCACAACTGGGACCGACTGCGATGATTCGGCGCTGCTCTACGCCGACACCGACAGCGACGGCTTCGGCTCGGGTGCACCCGCAGCCTGCGGCGTCGCCAACAACACCGACGGCTGCCCGACCGATGGGAACAAGCAGTCGCCCGGCGTCTGCGGCTGCGGCACTGCGGACACCGATGCGAACAGCTCCGGCACTGCCGACTGCGCCGACGTCTCGCTCGCCATGACCGCGCTCTCGACCCACATCGGGCCGACGGGCACGCTGACGGTGCGTGTGTCGATGGGCGCCTCCGCGATCTACTCGATCTCGGGCGCGAGCCTTTCGGTGGCGTTCGATGCGACCAAGCTCCAGTTTGTGTCGGCGACCCCGGTCGCTGGCGGGCCGTTCTCGGCGGGCTCGGTGGTGTCCTCGGACAACGTGCTCGGCAGGCTCCGCTACACGCTCGCGCTCGGCGGAAGCCAGACCGCGACCCAGTCGGCCGCGAACCTCGTCGACCTCGCCTTCTCGCCCGTCCTCGGCGCAGAGGCGTGTGGAACGGCTGGCCTCGTCTCCTTCGGCACGGTGGGTGGCTTTGGCACCTCGCTCTCGTACTCGGTCGGCGGCTCGCAGAGCCCCGTGGTCTCGAGCCTTGGCACCATCTACCTCGACCAGACGGCGCCCGTGATCACGAACGCCTTCGCGGATGCGGCGCTCGCTGCGGACGCAGGCACGATCGCCGGAGCGGCAGTCTCCGCCCCGACCGTGACAGCCTTCGACGCCTGCGCCAACGAGGCGCGCAGCGTGAGCCTCTCGATCGCCCTGGCAAGTGGCGGCACGGTCACCTCGTGGCCGGCGCGCTTCCCGGTGGGCGTCTCGACGATCACGTGGAGCTCGACCGACCGCGCTGGCAACACGTCGACCGATGTCCACACGGTGACGGTGGCGAACCACCAGCTCCTCGACCTCTCGGTCGGTTTCGTGGGCGTCATCCAGGGCTCGTCGAGCCGCCAGATCCGCGTGACAGCCGGCGGCCAGTCGTCGCTGCACACGGTGAACCTGACCGGCAACACCGGCAGCGTCACGAGCGTGCAGATCCCCGTGGCCGCAGGCTACCCCTGCATCGCGGTGAAGTGCCCGTCGCACTCGGTGACCGACACGATGTCGGCATCGGTCTCGGGCGTCCGCTACGCGGCCGTCGCATCGCTCACGCAGGGTGACTGCAACGACGACGACATGGTCGAGATCTTCGACTACGCGATCTTCGTGTCGCAGCGC
>CAIOCH010000084.1 GCA_903856525.1 uncultured bacterium
CGCACTGCTCGAGGTCGGCCGCCGCGGCATCGAGGTCAAGCGCTTCAAGGGCCTGGGCGAGATGGATGCCGAGCAGCTCTGGGAGACCACCATGGACCAGGCGCGCCGCACCCTCGTGCGCGTCACCCTCGAGAGCGCCAGCGAGGCCGACGCGCTCTTCACCGTGCTCATGGGCGAGGATGTCGAGCGACGCCGCGCCTACATCGAGAAGCACGCGCTCGAGGTGAAGAACCTCGATGTGTGAGCATGTGTGAGCACATGTGAGCCGCCCCCGTGCGGAGCACCACCCCGCCAAAAGCAACACGGGCCTCCGCATGCGGAGGCCCGTGATCGTTGCAGTCGGGGGTTGTTGCAGTGGCGTGGACCACGCTCACTCGTCGGCGCGCACGGCGGCGGAGGACTTCTTGCCTCCGTCCGACTTGGCGAGCAGTTCGTCGATCGCCTTGCGGATCTCGGTGGCGTTCGACGCATGGAGGCCGGTCTTGAAGACCTTGCCCTCCTGGTCGAGGATGGCCACGAACGGAATGCCACTGATCGCGAAATCGGGGTTGAACACGTCCTTGCCGCTGAGGGCGACCGTCCAGGTCACGCCCGCATCCTTGAGGAAGGAGACGAGCTCCTTCTTCTCCTTGGCGGGATCGTTCTTGCAGTCGACGCGGCCACGCTTGGGGTGGGCGACGTAGCCCTGCAGGCTGGTGACGCCGACGATCTCGAGCTTGTCGGCGCCGTACGAGGTGCGCAGCGAGGCCACTTCGGGGAAGCTGGCGATGCAGGGGCCGCACCAGGTGGCCCAGAAGTCGAGCACGACGACCTTGCCCTTGAGGTCCGACAGCTTGGTCCAGCCCGCGGGCGAGCCGTCGGCACGGACGACCCAGCTCAGATCGAGATCAGGCGCGGGCGAGCCCACGAGGGAGCCGCGCATCGCGGCACCATCGAGCAGCGCGACCATGCGCTCCATGTTCTTGCGCGACTTCTCGTCGGCGCCGTTCATGCGGGCCTGGCAGGCCTCGAGCACGGTCCGACGCGCCGCCTCAGCCTGGTCCTTGGTCGCCACCGTGCCCATGAGCTTCACCCAGGTGAGCCCGGAGCCGAGCATCTCGGGCGGCATGTCGGCGCTGTAGAGCACCTTCATCCCGGCGATGCGGCTGGCGAGCGGCTTGATGTCCGCGGCATCCATGCCATTGAGCATCGCGAGCATGCCGCGTGCAGCGCCCGACTTGAATCCCTCGCGGAAGCCGGGGTGATCGAACAACTTCATCATGGCATCGGTGGTGGCGGTTCCGCGGCGGCTGGCGTCGACGGTGGACTGCACCGCCGCCGCAAATCCCAGCGCGGTGGGCTGCTTGGCGCGGTCTGCGAGTGCCGTGGCGTAGACCCGCTTCTGCTCGGGGCCACCGAGGTCATAGAGGCGGGCGGCGGCTGCGAAGGCCGTCGCGTCGAGCGACGCGAGGTTCACACCCTTGATCGCCTTCATGGCGACTTCCTGCGACGCACGCTCCAGCCGTGCCGCGCCATCGGCGGATGCACCCGCCTCCTTGGCCATGCGCTCATTGAGCTTCTCGAGTTCGTTGAACACCTCGTCGATGCGGTTGTTGATCTGCTCGGCGGTGAGGCCGGTGGCCGCGGCCTGCGTCGCGGGAGTCCCCTGCGGCGCTGGGATCGCCTGGGCCGGGTGACCCGACACGAGGACAGTGGCGAGGCTGACGAACGTGGCGGCGAAGAATGGTCTGTGCATGGTGGTCCTTGGAGACATCGGTGGAACGCCGAGAGACGCCCTTCCATCGGACAGTCTCTTCGCGCATCTCGGCCACCGCACTGCAATTTTGGGTCCAGGGCCGCGACGCGCCAAATCCGCGTGGGGGCGCTGGAGCCGCGCACACGCGCAAACCATCGTTCCGCTGCTGGATTATTCGCCAGCCAATGAACAGGGCGACCCCCGAGGGAGCCGCCCTGATTTGCATCGAAACGCGGTTTCGACCTCGGTCAGCCCTTCTTGGCCGCCGGCTTGGCGAGAAGCTCGTCGACCGCCTTGCGGATCGCCGCTTCGTCACCGGGGTAGAGCCCGACCTTGGCAACCTTGCCCTCCTGGTCGAGGATGGCGACGAACGGAATGCCGCGCACGCCGAAGTCCGGGTTGAACACGTCCTCCTTGGTGATGGCGACGGTCCAGGTCACGTCCATGTCCTTCATGAAGGTGAGCGTCTCCGCCTTCTCGAGGTCGGCGTTGCCCTCGCACGGGACAGGGGCGCGCTTCTGGTGCTGCACCATGCCCTGCAGGCTGGTGATGCCCACGATCTCCACCTTGTCGGCGGGATACGCCGTGCGCAGGTCGCGCACCTTGGGGAAGCTGCCCACGCACGGGCCGCACCAGGTGGCCCAGAAGTCGAGCACGACGACCTTGCCCTTGAGATCGGCGAGGCTCTTCCACGGCGTGGTGCCGTCGGCGCGCATGACCCACTCGCAATCCATGCTGGGGACGGAGAATCCGAGCAGCTCGCCGCGCGCGGCGGCGCCATTGAGCACCTTGCCCATGCGCTCGAGCATCATCTTCTCGCGGCCCTCGGCCGTGGGCGTCTTGGCGGCGATGAACGCGAGCACCGCCGCGCGCGCAGCGTCGGACTTGTCCTTGGGCAGCGCCTTGCGGGCGAGCTTGAGGTAGCCCTCGGCGGCCATCACCAGGTTGACGGGCGCATCGGGGGTGAAACGCTTGGCGAAGCCCTCGAGCATCGCGGCATGCTTGGCGAGCTGCTCCGCGGTCACCTCGTCGGGAATCATGTCGAAGACCATGAGCGCCTCGTCGCTTCCGAGCGCCTCGCCAAAGGCGGGGTGATCGAGAAGCTGCAGCGCGGCGGCGCTGGCATCACCGCGTGATCCCATCATGAGCGACTGGACGGCGGCGCGGAATCCCTCGATGGTGGGCTGCTTGGCGCGCTCGGCGAGGATCTTGCCCATCGCCTCGCGGCCCTTGGGCGACATGCCGATCACCGGCTCGAGCGCCGAGAGCTGCTCATCGTTGAGCTTGGCGAAGTCGAACTTGGCGAGCACCGCGTCGGCCTGCTCCGCGATGTCGGCCTGGATGGCCTTGATCTGCTCCTCAGTGGGGTTCTCGAGATTGCCGTACTTCTTCTGGAGGCCCTCGAAGAGGTTGGCGACGAGCTGCGAGATCTCCTCGACGCTCGGTACCTCCTGCACGGCGGGTGCAGCGGCGGCAGCGGGCGGAGTGGAATCCTGCGGGACGGGAGCAACGGCGAGTGCGAGCGAAACGAGCGTGGATGCGAGCATGGGTTCTCCTGAGGGGGCACGGTACCTGAGCGGCAGCGCGGCGGTTGCGGGGGCACAGGCGAATTCCGAGGCGCAGGCAACGCACCGATGGCTTGACTCGGCCGCAACCCCGAATGACCATGGACGCATGCATCCGCCGGTGCCTCCCACCGACGACTCCCCGCGCCCGATCGTGCTGCTCGCCGCCACCACCCTGCTGCTGCTGGCGGTGGGAGTCGCGCTTCCCGCGATCGGTTTCCTGCTCCTCGCGGCCGTGGTCTACCTCGGTGCCGCCCTGGTGGCGTACGTGGTGTTCCGCATGGTGGTCAAGTTCCTCGTCGAGAACATGGGGGAGAATATGGGGGAGAACCTAGGTGAGAACCTCGCAAACGCGCGCGCGGAGGAGTCCGCGAAAGGTACGGCGGACAGTTCACCGGAGCTGCATGCGGCAGCCCCGCACCGCGGCGGCATCCTGACCGCGTGGCGGCCGGGCGTGCTCGGCGGCCTGCGGGTGGCGATGGTGGTGCTCGCACTCTGGGCGCCGTTCGGCCTCTCATCGGTGCTGCTGTTCGGCGCCAACGGCTTCGTCGTGCATGTGCTGGGCGATCTCGTGGAGCGCACGGTGGATGGGATGCAGGCCGAGCTCGGCGCGCAGGACCTCGCCCTCGGCGAATGGGAGCGCGAGGTGCGTGGGTCGCTCGCCCTTCTGCCGCTGCCGGGCAAGGACACGCTGCGTGACGCGCTCGACGGCGTGCGGCCGAGCGTGCGCAGCGCCCGCGATGCGCTGGTGAACCTGCTGCAGCTCGTGCGCTTTGCGTTGGTGGTGGAGTCGTATGTCGCGTGGATCTTCCTGCTGTGGCTCACGGTGCGCTCGGTGCTGTACTTCCTGGCGCGCACGGTGCTGGCGGAGCACCTGCGGGCGCTCCCCCCGGGCGAGGGCGTGGATGTGCGCTTCGACATGGGCCTCCTGTGCGTACGACACGGAACCGCGGCTCGTGCAGGTGCGCCAACGACGGGAGCGACGCCGTGATGCCGCTGCGCGCGCGGACCGAAGTGCATGAGCGCGACTTCGCGCTCGACGGGTTCGACACGCTGTACGCGCGCGTGGGACTCGGGCCGAACCGCGCGGAGAATTACCGCTTTCCCCAGTGGACGAGCTGCGCGATCCGCCGCGTGCTCACCAACACCTACCACCTCAACCGCATCACGCCCGGGGCGGGACTCGTGTGGCCGGTGCGGGCGCCGACGCGGATCGTGGTGGTGGAACTGCGGGGCGAGCGGCTGTGCCTGCGCATGCGGCACCTCGCGTTCTTCGAGCGCCCGCTGCGACTCTCGACCATCGTGAACGCGCAGATTCCCTGGGCGGCATTCGAGAGCCCGCTGATCACCTGCATCGAGGGGCACGGCCGGGTGGGGCTGCGGGTGGACGGCGAGCCGATGCTGCTGGCGCGCGGTGCAGGTGACGCGGGTCTGCGGGGGCACGAGGAGCATGCGGCGCGACCGATCCCCGAAGTGAACCTCCCGCGGCTGGCGGCATGGTGTGCCGACACCCGTCTGGGCATCACCGTGGAGCCGGGCTACTCGAACGCGGTGCTCGTGGCGGCGGCGACCGCGGAGATCACGCATTCATCCCTGGTGGTGGCCGCGCGTGAGGACGGTGCGGAAGTCGGCAGCGGCACGCTGCTGTCGCGGATCGCACGGCTGGTGATCCCGTAGGTGCGGGCCGCATCGGCCGCGGGTTCACTCCCGGCCGAGTTCGTCGACCTCATGGCGCGCCAGCGCGCAGATCCCGACGTTGTCGGCGTCGAACGCGCGAAGCACGCGGTGCGCTCCCGAAATCGGCTCACCCGCGCCGGCGATGGGTGCGAAGAGGTAGTAGCGGCCGGCCACGTCGGTCACGGCGATGCTGCGCACGCGCGTGTCGGCACGGGTACCGTCGCTGAAGCGCACCGTGAGATCCGCACGGTAGAGATCGAGGCCTCCGTCGAAGTAGCCGGGGACGTCGGGCGGCCAGCCTGCGGCGTCGCGGATACCGCTGAAACCGAGCGCATCGGCGGATGCAACGAGGCGCAGATCGCCTCCGTCGGACCCGTCGGCAACCAGCGTGGACGTGAGCCGTCCCGTGGAGTTCGCGCCCTGCGACTCGTCGAAGGTGACGGTGAGTTCGATGGAGAGGATCGTGCGCGCCTCGGCCTGCGCGACCTCTTCCATGACCTCGGACCCGCGGCGCAGCCAGATCCGCTGCAACCACGGGGCGATGATGGCGATCATCGCCACAGCGCCCGCAAGGGTGACACCGACCGACAGCAGCGCGCCGATGGAGACGCGACGGCGCCCCTTCGGCGCGCGGTCAGGCATCGACGGCCCCTGCCTCGAGGAAGCCCTTCCGTCGCAACAGGCACGCGTCGCAGCGGCCACAGGGCTCGCCGTCGGTGCCCGGGTCGTAACACGAGATGGTGCGCGCCACGGGCACACCGAGCTCGAGGGCCAGCCGCACGATGCCCGCCTTCGACAGCGACTGGAGCGGCGTGTGGATGCGGAACCGCGCGCCCTCCTGCGCACCCGCCTTGGTGGCGAGGTTCGCCAGATGCTCGAACGCGGCGATGAATTCGGGGCGGCAATCGGGGTACCCCGAGTAGTCGATGGCGTTCACGCCGATCGCAAGGTCGCTCGCGCCGAGCGTCTCCGCGTAGGCGAGCGCAAAGGCGAGGAAGATGGTGTTGCGCGCAGGCACGTAGGTAATGGGCACACCGTGCGCGATCGTCGACTCGTCGCGGTCCTTGGGGACCGCGATATCGGCGGTGAGCGCACTTCCGCCAAAGGCGCGCAGGTCGATCTCGGTCACCTTGTGCTCGACCGCGCCGAGCGCGCGCGCGAGCTCGGAGGCCCGGTGCAGCTCGATGCCATGCCGCTGCCCGTAGCGGAAGCTGAGCGCATGGCACGCGAAGCCCTCGCGGCGCATCCAGGCCAGGACCGTGGCGCTGTCGAGGCCACCCGAGAGAAGGACGACGGCGCGTTTCATGGGACGTTCACCGTGGGGACGCTCGTGCTGGGGACTTCACACCGGGCTCGGAACGCTCTCGAGCACGCGCTGCA
>CAIOCH010000085.1 GCA_903856525.1 uncultured bacterium
ATGCTCGACCTCGTGGGCGAACTCAACGAGGAGGAGTTCCGCGAGAGCCTCGACCCCGAGGTCAAGGCCCGCATCGCCCAGCACGAGATGGCGTACCGCATGCAGATGTCGGTGCCCGACCTCACCGACTTCTCCACCGAGGACTCCGCCACGCTCGAGATGTACGGTCCCGACGTGCACAAGCCGGGATCGTTCGCGGCGAACTGCCTGCTCGCGCGTCGCCTCGCCGAGCGGGACGTGCGCTTCATCCAGCTGTACATGCGCGGCTGGGACCAGCACGGCAACCTGCCCGGCGAGCTGGGCGCGCAGGCCAAGGCCGTCGACCAGGCGCAGGCCGCGCTCGTCAAGGACCTCAAGCGCCGCGGGCTGCTCGACGACACGCTCGTCCTGTGGGCGGGCGAGTTCGGCCGCACGGTGTACTCGCAGGGCCAGCTGGCGCGCGACAACTACGGCCGCGACCACCATCCGCGCTGCTTCTCGATCTGGGCGGCCGGCGGCGGCATCAAGCCGGGCATCACCTACGGCAAGACCGACGAGTACTCGTACAACATCGTCGAGAACCCGGTCGAGGTGCACGACCTGCACGCGACGCTGCTCCACCTGCTCGGCGTCGACCATAAGAAGCTCGTGTACCGCGCGCAGGGCCGCGACTACCGCCTCACCGACGTGAAGGGCGAGCTGGTGCGCGGCATCATGGCGTGAGCGTCGGATCGTCCACGGCGCGTGCCCGGCACTGAACGGCACCGCACGGCACGTCCCGTGCAGCGATCAGGGTGCGGATGTGGCTCGGGGGTTGGGCGTGAATCCACTCCGCCGACCCTTGTATCGCTCACAATCAATCGTATTGTGAGCGATAGTGGCTTCTCCCATCGCTCAACCCCGCTGGAACTGGCAGCAGCCGGATTGGCCGAACTTCCGCTGGTCTGCGCCGCGGCTCGCGCGTGCCGAGGAGCAGTGTCTGATGGGTGCCGGCGTGTGGCTGGGCGCGATCAGCCACCTCGAGAACGACGATCGCATCCGGGTGTCGGTCGAGTCTCTGGGTGCCGACGCCGTCGCGTCGTCCGCGATCGAGGGGGAGACGCTCGATCGCGAGAGCGTGCAGTCATCCATCCGCCGGCACTTCGGGCTGGCGTTCGATGCGATGCGCGTGCGACCGGCGGAGCAGGGCATGGCGGAGATGATGGTCGACCTGGTGCGGTCGGTCGCCGATCCGCTCACGCACGAAACGCTGCACCGCTGGCAGGTGCATGCGCTGCGCGGACGGTCCGATCTCCGCGATGTCGGCCGGTACCGCACGCATGTCGGGCCGATGCAGATCGTGTCGGGACGCATGCATGCGCCCAAGGTGCACTTCGAGGCGCCGCCCTCGGTTGGGGTCGAGCGCGAGATGGAGAGGTTCCTCGCGTGGTTCAACGGAGACGCCGGTCATGGCGGCCCGTCCACGCTCGCGCGCGCGGGCATCGCGCACCTCCACTTCGAGAGCATTCATCCGTTCGAGGATGGCAACGGCCGCGTGGGCCGCGCGATCGCCGAGAAGGCCCTCGCGCAGTGCCTGTCGCGAAGAGCCGGCCGGCCTGTC
>CAIOCH010000086.1 GCA_903856525.1 uncultured bacterium
CTTGAACACCACCCTCCGCGCCGCCGCGACCACCACCCGCCGCCGCGCGCGCCGCGGCTTCTCGCTCATCGAAATGCTGGTGGCGCTGGGCATCTGCTCGGCGCTGCTGACCGCGACGCTGGTCTCGCTCACCGCGAGCTTCCGCGCGTACCAGTCGACGACCGAGCAGGCCTCGACGCATGTGATCGGGCGCGTCGTCATGCACCGCGTGATGGCGCTCGTCCGCAACGGCGTCGGCTTCGGCCCGCTGCCGAGCGACCCGCGCGAGGAGTCGGTCGCGACCGACGAGATGACCTTCATGGACGACCTCGACCGCGAGATCACGCTCCGGCTCGACCGCCAGAACAAGATCCTCTACATGGAGGTCGAGGGCGGCGGCGAGCAGATCCTGCTCGAGGGCGTCCGCGGTCCGACCGACGAGGACGGCACCGACCTCGGCGCCTTCCAGCTCGAGTACCGCAACGGATTCAAGCTGGTGCGCGCGAGCTTCGACCTGACCGTCGAGGCCGACGACAACGCCGACATCGCGATCGAGGGCAACGACGTCGTGCCGATCCGCCTCGTCGGATCGACCGCGCCGCGCCGCATCGTCTGGTGATCCACGCCGAGGCCGCGCGCGCCGCGATCAGCTTCCCTGAAGGCGCGCCGCACGCTGGCGCGCATGCATCTCCTGCGTGAGCCGCATGAGCCGCTGGTGCGTGCCGGCGAACTCCGGCGCATCCGCGTCGGGCCCGGTGGGCGCGGCCGCGGAATCCGTCGGCGCATAGCTGCCGTCGGGCGACATGGTCCAGCGCTGGCGGCGGTCGGTCAGGTGGTACTGCAGGATCTCCCACAGCCGCTCGCGGTGGCGCCGGGCCTCGATCGGGGCGGCGCACTCGACGCGGGTGTTGAGGTTGCGGTACATCCAGTCGGCGCTGCCGATGTAGAAGTCGCCGTCGAGCGGATCGGGCTGGCCGTTGCCGAACCAGAAGATGCGGCTGTGCTCGAGGAAGCGCCCGATGATCGAGCGCACGCGCACGTTGGGCGACAGACCATCGACGCCTGGGCGCAGGCAGCAGAAGCCGCGCACGACCAGATCGACCTGCACGCCCGTGCGGCCCGCCGCGTAGAGCGCATCCATGACGGTGCGGTCCTCGAGCTGGTTCATCTTCGCGATGATCCGCCCGGTGCCGCCCTTCTGCTGGATGGCGACCTCGCGCTCGATCAGGTCGAGGAACGAGCGCTTCATCGTGGTCGGCGCGACCAGGAGCTTGTGGAACTGCGCCTGCAGCGAGCGCCCCGTCATGTAGTTGAAGAGCCCGACCAGGTCCTCGGTGATCGCGGGATCGCAGGTCAGGATGCCAAGGTCCTCGTAGAGCCTTGCGGTCTTGCTGTTGTAGTTGCCCGTGCCGATGTGGCCGTAGCAGCGGATCGACTGGCCTTCCTGGCGCACCACCAGGCTGGTCTTGGTGTGCGTCTTCAGGCCGATGACGCCGTAGGCGACGTGCACGCCCGCCTGTTCGAGCTTCTTCGCCCACTCGATGTTGCGCGCCTCGTCGAAGCGGGCGCGCACCTCGACCAGCACGGCGACCTGCTTGCCAGCCTCGGCCGCGCGGATCAGGCTGGCGATGAACGGGCTGTCGCCGCTCGTGCGGTAGAGGCTCTGCTTGATGCAGAGCACCTTGGGGTCGCGCGAGGCCTGCTCGATGAATCGCTCGACGCTGTCGTTGAAGCTCTCGTACGGATGGTGCAGCAGCAGGTCGCCCTGGCGGATGCGCGCGAAGATGTCGGCTTCGTCATCCTCGAGGCCGGCCGGCGGCAGCGGCGACCACTTGCTGAACTTGTGCTGCGGGAGGTCGAGGTCCGCGACGGCGTTGAGCATGCCGTAGTCGATCAGGCCATCGACCTCGTAGATGTCCTCGGGCCCGAGCTGCAGTTCCTCCATCA
>CAIOCH010000087.1 GCA_903856525.1 uncultured bacterium
CGGCGACGTTGGCGTTCTCGTAGGTCGGCGCGATCTCGAACTGGCCGGGCGCCACCTCGTTGTGGCGCGTCTTCACGGGCACGCCGAGCTCGAAGAGGCGCTCCTCCGCCTCCGCCATGAACGCGATCACGCGCTGCGGGATGGAGCCGAAGTAGTGGTCCTCGAGCTGCTGGCCCTTGGGAGCGGGGGCGCCCACGAGCGTGCGGCCGCAGATCATGATGTCAGGGCGCTGCGCAGCCAGCTCGCTGTCGACGAGGAAGTACTCCTGCTCCACACCGAGCGTGGTGATGACCTGGGTGACGCCCGCATCGGCGCCGAAGATGCGCAGGATCCGCATCGCCTGCTTCGACACCGCCTGGATGGAGCGGAGGAGCGGCGTCTTCTTGTCGAGCGCCTCGCCGGTGTAGCTCACGAAGACCGTGGGGATGCAGAGCGTGGTCTGGCCACCCGAGCGGTAGAGGAATGCGGGGCTCGTCGCGTCCCACGCCGTGTAGCCGCGCGCCTCGTAGGTGTCGCGGATGCCGCCGTGGGGGAAGCTCGACGCATCGGGCTCACCCTGGATCAGTTGGGATCCGCTGAACTTCTCGATCGCGCCGCCGTCCGAGGTCATCGACAGGAAGGCGTCGTGCTTCTCCGCCGTGGTGCCGGTGAGCGGCTGGAACCAGTGGCAGTAGTGCGTCGCTCCGTGCTCGAGGGCCCAGTCCTTCATCGCGCTCGCCACGGTGTTCGCGATCGCGGGATCGAGCGGCGAACCGTTCTTGACGGTGCGCTGCAGGTTCATGAACACATCGGGCGGAAGCCGCTTGAGCATCACGTCGCCGGCGAAGACGAGCGAGCCGAACGAGTCCGAGGCGCGGTGGGTCATCTGGGATTCCTTCGAGAGTGGGTCGAGAGCCGAGCGTGGAGTCATGGTGGAAGCAGGGCGGGAGTGCGGGTCGGCGGTGTCCAAGTCCGACCTTGGACCAAACCGAAAGTATCGGACGGCCAGCCGCCCGCCGCAAGGCCACTTTCATCGGTGTTTTGCTGAATTCCGAAGCCCGGTGACACGCCGCGCTCCGCTGGGCGCCGTTCCGCCCGACGGTCGGTCACCGGGGGCGGGACGAACGGCTTCGCCTGCGCGAGAGAATCATCGAGATCGGCGAGCCGTTCTGCGAAGGGGTGCCGGGTGATCCCGATGGTCCCTTCGCCCGGCGCTTGGCGAGGGGGTCGCCGATCCAGCCCCTGTGATGGAAGAACAGCAACAGGCCGATCGTGCACGCGATCATCAGTCCGAGCGCGAAGGGGTAGCCGTACCTCCAGCGGAGCTCGGGCATCGACCAGGGGCCGTCGCCATCGAAGTTCATGCCGTAGATACCGGCAATGAGCGTGAGGGGCATGAAGATGACGCTGATGATGGTGAGGACCCGCACGATCTCGTTCAGGCGGTTGCTCGCCGCATTGAGATAGAGGTCGAGAAGGTGCTGCGCGCTGTCCTTCTGGAACTCGACCACATCGAGCAGGGCGCCGACCTCGTCCTGCAGTTCCCGCAGTGCGGCGAGGCGGGAGCGGACATCGGTCGCGGGATCGTGCCGCATCGCGAGCGACGCCTGCAGGTTCGCCAGCGCCTCGCGCAGGGGCGCGAGACCCTGTCGCAGGAAGAGCATCTTGCGGCGATGCTCGTGGATGCGGTCGAGCATCGAGGAGTCGGGCCGTCGCACCAGGGCCCGCTCGAAGCGCTCGAGGCTGTCGCTGTACTGCTCGAGCACCGGCTTGTAGCCCTCGCAGATCTGTCGGCCGAGCATGAGGAACACGACATTGCTGTCGGCGCGGAGGAAGCGCTGCGGCTCGCGGCGCAGGCGCTCGCGGATCGGCTCGAAGCAGTCGCCTCCGGGCTTCTCCTGGATCGTCGCGAGGATGCGCGGCGACAGCAGGAGATCGATGAACTCCACCACCCCCGACGGTGCGTGGCTGCGCATGGTGACGATCGTGAGATCGCCGAAATCGTCGGCACCGGCGCGGCGCACGCCCTCCACCAGGGTGTCTGCCGCCAGCGGCGACAACGCCGCGACGCGCTCGAGGTGATGCGCGCAGTCCGCGGTGCCCACGCCCTCCA
>CAIOCH010000088.1 GCA_903856525.1 uncultured bacterium
CGAAGTGCCCATCCAGGACATCGCTCGTCCGTCGCAGTCCGGCCAGCCCCGGGCAGTCGCGGGTGTCGCGGTAACTCGCCTCAAGCACCGCGATGAGTTCGCTCCGTCGCTCGGGGCCCAGCGCCGCGGGGTCTCCCCCCGACAGCGTGGCTGCGTCCGCGGCGGGCTCGATCGTCCACCCGCTGGGGGCGGGGCTTGCCTCGAGCACCCCGGCGCGGGGCAGATGCCGCTCCAGGTAATCGAGAGTGGCCAGCTGCTCCAGCCCTCCCGCAAGGTACGCCTGCAGGTCGAGCGCGCGCGATGGCTCGACGAGGGCCTGCGCGATGTCGCAGCAGTCGGCGCAGCCTTCCGCCGCCGCCGCCACCACGGCGCCGAGTTCGCGGGCCTCCTCTTCGGTGCGTGGGTGCGATGCCAGCAGCATGGCTGTCTTGCCAAGGCTGGGCACCGCGAGGACGGCCGCCCGGTACCGCCCGTACTCATCCGCCAGGCACCAGCAGCGCTCGAGGCCGATGTTGGCCGACTCCGCCTGGCGGGCGAATCGGGCCGCAGCCGCCGGGCCCGATCCGAGGAGCGCCGCGAGCGCGTCTTCGATGCGCTCGAGGGTTGCCCGGACGAGATGGCGCTGGCGGTTCGGTTCGGTCATGTGCGGAGCTCGTGGAGGGCGGAGCCTATCCGACCCGAAGCCACCGACGGGGGGCGGAATGCGGCGGATGGCGTTCGGTGGTGGCGACGCTGCAGTTTTCGGTACAATCGCGGACCCCCCGCGGCGGACCCGCCGAATGGGAGGTCTCGGAGAGTTCCATGCTGCACGCCCGTTCGTTCCGTTCCGTGATCGTCTGCGCCGCACTCACGCTGTCCGCCGTGGCGGTGGGCCTCCTCGCCCCGTCGGCCGCCGCGCAGGATTCGTCCGACTCGGTGCAGCTCACCAACCCCAAGAAGGAGCTCATGTTCACCGCGAGTGAACTGCGGCTCTTCAAGGACCCCGACTCGGGCAAGCACTACTGGTTCATGACGTACGAGGTCGTGAACAAGACCGGCGCGGAGATCCGCTTCTCGCCGCGCATCGAGCTGGTGGTCGACGACGGCGTCGTGCTCGGGCAGGGCGAGGGCGTTTCGAGCGGCGTGATCCAGAAGCTCAAGAAGCACCTCGGTGATGCGCTGCTCGAGGATCACTTCGAGATCCTCGGCGAGGTCCTCCCGGGCAAGGAGAACGCCAAGAGCGGACTCGTCGTGTTCCGCGCCGACAGCCTCGAGCCAACCGAGCTGTTCGTCATGGTGCATGGCCTCTCGAAGGAGACCAAGAAAGAGCCTCATCCGAAGACCGGAGAGCCTGTGGTGCTCCGCAAGACGGCGGAGATCAGTTATCTGGTCCCTGGCAATCCGAAGCCGCGCGGCAGCACGACCTACCCAATCATGAGCCAGCGGTGGATTTTCCGCTGATCCTTCTGTATCTTCTCCCGACTCAGCACCTTTTGGAGATTCTGTCGTGGCACACAAGAAGGGTCAGGGCTCAACCAAGAACGGACGCGATTCAAACCCGCAGTTCCGTGGCATCAAGCTTTACGGCGGCGAACTCGCCAAGGCCGGCGCCATCATCGTGCGCCAGTGCGGCACCCGCTGGAAGCCCGGCTACCTCGTGCATCGGGGCAAGGACGACACGCTGATGGCGCTGTCGGCTGGCACTGTCCGTTTCCGCGGCACCCATGTCGACATCATTCCCGCCGATCCGAGCGTTCCTGCGTACGACGTCGTCGGCTCGTCGCGCTGAACGCGCGCCGTCCCGTCGAACGCTCCGTTTCCGCCGAACCACCGCCGCACGCGCAAGCGTGCGGCTTTCTTTCCCCGAATCGCGATCCGCACCCCGCACTTCTCCCTGAACGGACGCCACAGCCATGCTTGTCGATGAAGCGATCATCCACGTCCGCAGCGGCAAGGGTGGCAACGGCGTTGCCAGCTTCCGGCGCGAGAAGTCGATCATGAAGGGCGGCCCCGATGGCGGCGACGGCGGGCGTGGCGGCCACGTGTACCTCGTGGGCGACCTCCACCTCGACACGCTGCTCGACTACCAGCATCGGCCCCATCGGTTCGCCACGCCGGGGCAGAACGGCGCCAACAAGAAGTGTCACGGATCCGATGGTGAGGACCTCTTCGTCAAGGTCCCGCTCGGCACCGTGGTGCACGACGTTGCGACCGGTGACTTCGTGGCCGACATCACCGAGGATGGCCAGATGGTGCTGGTCGCCGAGGGTGGCGGGGGTGGGCTCGGGAACGACCGGTTCAAGACATCGACGCACCAGTCGCCCACCGAGTGCACCCCGGGCGGCGACGCGATCGAGCGTTCGCTGCATCTCGAACTCAAGCTCATCGCCGACATCGGGTTCGTGGGTCTTCCGAACGCGGGAAAGTCGACTCTGCTCAACGCGACCAGCCGCGCCACCGCCAAGGTCGGGGCGTATCCCTTCACCACGCGCAAGCCGCAGCTCGGCATCGCGGAGCTGTCGGGCGACCGGCGCCTGGTGCTTGCCGACATCCCGGGGCTGATCGAGGGTGCCAGCGATGGCGCAGGCCTCGGACACGACTTCCTGCGGCACATCGAACGCACCAAGGCGATCGTGCATCTGGTCGACCTCGCGCCGCTCGACGGGTCGAAGCCTGCGGACAACTACCGCACCATCCGCGCGGAACTGCACGCGTTCTCCCCCGTGCTCGCGGAGAAGCCGGAACTCGTGGTGTTCTCCAAGATCGACCTCGTGCCTGAGGAGGAGCGTGCCAAGCGCATCCGTCGCCTCGCCACCGAGATCGGACTCGCCAAGGACGAACCCCCCGTCGTCATCTCCGGCGCCACGGGCGAGGGCGTGCGCGAGCTGCTCGGGCGCGCCTACGCCATGGTGAAGGGCGAGGCGATGCCCACCGAGTGGCGACGCTAGGCCCGCCAAGTGGCCGCGTCAGCGGCAGAGCAGTCGGAACGCAGCGAAGAAGTCGGCGAACTCCTCGCGGTACTTGTCCGCGATCGTGAGTTCCGCGATCTCGGCGATGAGCGAGTCCTTGTCCTTGAGGATGTCCGCGCGGCCACCACCGGCCTCGGCGATCTCGGGAAAGAGCGTGAAGCTCTGCCGGCGCTTCATGGTCGGCGGAGGGGGCTTGGGCGGCTCGACCTGTGCGGGATCGCGTCGCGGGGTGGTCGGTGGGCCGGGAGTCGTGGGATCGGTGGCGGGCTGCGCGGTGTCGTTGTTGTCGCGCCGGTCGTCGCGCCGGTTGTCGTCGCCCTCCGCGGCCTCGGGTTTGAGGTTGGTTTCGCTCTCTCGCGCCACGATGCCGTAGAGGCGGAGCCCGCGTGCGGCGGCGCGCTTGGCCATGTCGATGCACAGCGCTCCCTCGCCGGGGTGAGGCGGGGCATCGCCCACCAGCACCGCCGCGCGGATGGGCTGCGGCGCGTTGGCGGCGGCGTCGGGTAGCCACGAGAAGCGCGTGAGCGCGAGCTTCATCGCTGCGTGCACCGACTCGGGCGTATCGCCACCACCCTCGGCCGCGAGCGACCAGAGTCGCGTGCGTGCCTCGTCGACACTGCCCGTGAAGTCCCAGCCGCGGGTCTCCCAGTCGTCGGTCTTGTCGCGGTAGCCCACGATGCCGATGCGAACGCCCTTGGTCACGCTGCCGAGGAAGTCGACGAGGTCGTCGATGCCGCCCTGCGCGTCAGCCAGTTCGCGCGACATGCTCGCGGTGCAATCGATGAGGATCGCGAGGTCCATCGGACGATCGGCGACGCTCGTCAGGTAGCCCTCGAAGGCGACGAAACGCTCGGGTTCGAGGTCGGCCACCTTGTTGCGCGCGACCTGGCGCACGCCCTCCGCGGCGGCGGGTACCAGCGCGGCGGGTTCGTAGCCTGGTCGCGCCTTGCTCTTGCGGTACCACTCGCGCCAGCGGTAGTTCCGCCCGGAGTCGTCGCCGGCGGTGACGGCCGCGAGCCGCGGCGACAGGACTCCGCCCTGCGGCCGGTCCATGCGGAGCACGATGCGCGAAAGCAGGTCGTCCATGCGCTCGCGGATGGGCTTGTCGTCGGCGCGGTCGAGCGCGGCGAGGCACTCGAGCGCCAGCATGGCATCGAAGGGACTGCCTGGCTGCTCGAGACGGCTGATGCGCGCGTCGATCGCCGGCAGGGGCATCGGGTAACGCGCCCGGAGGATGGTGCGCAGGACGCGGGGGTCCGCCTCCGCCGCGAGCCGCTCGGGCGGAACGGCCACGCCGCGGCGCGCGAGGCACGCGTAGGCGTAGGCGCGCACGCGCCACGACGCATCCTGTGAGAGCGTCGCCAGCCGTCCAGCGCTCGCCTCGCAGTCGAACCGCTCGAGGCGCATGGCGGCGAGGGCGCGGAGGGGCCACGAACGGGCGGTCGCGAGGCGGTTGAGCGCCTCCGCCTCGGAGGCAGGCGCGTCGGCCAGTTGGATTCCCAGCGGTGGGGCGGGCGGCGTGTCCTGTGCGGCGGTGATGGCGGCGGCGTTGCCCACCGCAGGGTTCGCGACCCCGGCGGGATTGATGATGGTGATGATGAGCGCCGTGACGGCCGCGCGCATGGCGGGCCGAGTGTACGCTCGGTGGACCGAATCCCGAAGGGTCCCATGCTCGATCGCACGCTTGTAGAAACCGTCTTTGCCCGCGCCGCGTCCTACGACCGCTACATGGCCAGCGACCCCGGCCGCGCCGGTGGCTGGCAGGCGGTGTACGACCGGGTGCGGCTCACTGACGCGCAGCGTGCGGAGGTCGCGAGCTTTGGCCGCGAGATGAAGGTACTGGTCGTGAGCGGGATCTGGTGCGGCGACTGCGTGCAGCAGGGGCCGTTGCTTGCGCGGATCGCGGAGGCGAACCCGCGGATCGACCTGCGATGGATCGATCGCGATGTCGAGGCGGAGTTCTCGTCGCGGTTGACGATCTGCGGCGGCGGGCGCGTGCCGGTCGTGGTGTTCGCGGCGGAGGACGGCGAAGTCTGCGCGATCGCGGGCGATCGGACGCTCTCGCGCTACCGCGGGCTGGCGCGCCGGCAGCTGGGCGCGGCGTGCGAGTTGCCGTGGGCGGAGATTCCGGCGGACGAGACCGCTGCGGTGCTGCAGGAATGGCTTGATGAATTCGAGCGGGTGCAGTGGATGCTGCGGTTGAGTCCGCGGCTGCGGCAGAAGCACGGGGACTGAGGCGGTGCACGGCACGTGCCATCCAGTGCCAGGCACCGCGCGGCACGTGTCAGGCACGGCGAAGTTCGGATGAAGTCTGCTGCGGTAGGGGAGTTCCCATGATGCCATCCGCGTGCCATGCACGTGCCAGTCAGTGCCAGGCACTGCATGGCACGTGCCGTGCACCGATTTAGGTGCGCGTGGAGTCGGCGAGGCGGCGGAGGAGGTCGAACGCCGCGAGTGGGGTGAGCGCGTTCATGTCGAGGGTCCGGAGCTCCGCGATTGCGGGATGCTCGAGGTACTCGGTGAAGAGAGAGAGCTGAGGCGTTGCGGCCGCAGCCGGCTTCCGTGCCGTCGCCGCGACGTCCTTCGCACGTCCCGCGAGCGCGTCGGCCACCTCGACCTTGCCGAGGAGCTCGAGCACTTCCTTCGCGCGCGCGATCGTCTCCCGCGGCAAGCCCGCGAGGCGGGCGACATGGATGCCGTAGCTCCTGTCGGTGCGCCCGGGCACGATCCTGTGCAGGAACACGACCTCGTCGTTCCACTCGCGCACCGACACATGCAGGTTGGTGACCGCGGGCAGCGTGTCGGCGAGCTGCGTGAGCTCGTGATAGTGCGTCGCGAACAGCGTCGACGCGCCGCGTGACGCGAGCGTCTCGGTGATCGCCCACGCGAGCGAGAGGCCGTCGAGCGTGCTCGTGCCGCGGCCGATCTCGTCGAGGACGACAAGGCTCCGCTCGGTCGCGTGGTGGAGGATGTTCGCCGTCTCCGTCATCTCGACCATGAAGGTCGACTGGCCCGAGTGGATCTCGTCGGCGCTGCCGATCCGCGTGAGGATCGCGTCGAGGACGCCGATCTCCGCCTTCGCGGCGGGCACGAACGAACCCACGTGCGCAAGCAGCGCGATCAGCGCGACCTGGCGGATGTAGGTGCTCTTACCCGCCATGTTGGGCCCGGTGATGAGCGCGAGCGTTGGATTCGCGCCGATTCCGCCGAGCGCGGTGTCATTCGGCACGAAACTCGACGCGAGCGTGCGGTCGAGCACGGGATGTCGTCCAGCCTCGATCGTGATGCCGCGGGCCGCCGTGATCTGCGGCCGCGCCCAGCGCTGCCGTCGCGCGACCGACGCAAGGCACGACAGCGCGTCGAGCTCGGCGGCGCGCTCGCCGAAGGCGACGATCTCGGCGATATGCCCGGCGACCTCCGCGAGCAGCTGCGCCCAGAGTTCCTTCTCGCGGGCGATCCCGTTGGCCTCGGCGCGCAGGACCTTCTCCTCGAACTCCTTGAGCTCGGGCGTGATGTAGCGCTCAGCGTTCCGCAGCGTCTGCTTGCGGGTGAACTCCGCAGGCGCCTTGGCGGCGTTCACGGCCGAAAGCTCGATGTAGTAGCCGAAGACCGAGTTGAAGCCGACCTTGAGCGAGGCGATGCCCGTCGACGTGACCAGCGATTCCTGGTACTTCGCGAGCCACGCGCTCGAGTCGCGCTGCAGGAGCCGCGTCTCGTCGAGCTCGAGGTCGTAGCCGTCGGCGAACACGCCGCCCTCGCGGAGATGCGTCGGCGCGTCGGCCTTGATCGCTCGGGCGAGCTGGGTCGTGAGCGGTGCCAGCAGCGGCGCGACCCGTGCGAGTTCGGCGCAATCGGCCGCGAACGCGGCGCTCGGCGAAAGCGTCTGCGAGAGCGGCCCGACCGCAGCGAGCGAGCGCGCGAGGGCGAGGAAGTCGCGCGGCGTCGCCCGCCCAAGCGCCGCGCGGCCTGCGATGCGCGCCACATCCTGCAGGCTCGCGAGGTGCGCGGTCACTCCATCCGCAAACCGCTCATCGGCGACGAGCGCCGCCACGCGGTCGAGTCGCGCGTCGATCGGCTCCTTCCCGGCGAGCGGGTAGCAGAGCCAGTCGCGCACGAGGCGGCGTCCCATGGGCGTGCTCGCGGCATCGAAGATCGACAGCAGGCTGCCCTCCGTCGCGCCCGTCCGCAGCGTCCGCTCGATCTCAAGCGCGCGCAGCGTGGTCGCGTCGACCGAGAGGAACGCGCCGCGCGCGATCCGCCGCGGCGGCGAGAGGTGGGGGATGCGCCCCGATGCATCGGCGGTCGTCTGCGTCTCGAGCGCGTAGCGCAGGATCGCGCCGACGGCGCCGATCGCGGGATCATCCTTCGCGAACCCGAAGCCATCGAGCGACTTGACGCCGAACTGCGCCGTGAGCGCGTCGAAGGCGTCCTGCCCGCGGAAGTACCAGCCCGCGCGCGCAGTCAGGGCGAGTCCGCGCGCGCCAAGCCGCGTGACCTCGGGGTGCACCGACCCGTCGCGGTCCTCGGCATGCACGAGTTCGCTCGGCGAAAGGCGCGCGAGTTCGTCGGCGAGGAGCCCGACCGGGCAAGAGAGCACGCTGAAGGCGCCCGTCGAGACCTCGATCACGCCGATGTGCGCCTCGGCGCCCTCGATCGCAACGGCGGCCACGCGGTTGGCGGCACCAGCCTCGAGCAGCGTCTCGTCGACGAGCGTGCCCGGCGTGAGCACGCGCGTCACGGCGCGATCGACCACGCCCTTCGCGTCCTTCGGATCCTGCATCTGCTCGCACACGGCCACGCGGTGGCCCATCGCCACGAGCCTGCGGATGTAGCCCTCTGCGGCATGGAAGGGGACACCGGCCATCGGCAGGCCCTTCGTCCGCTCGGTGAGCGTGATCGCGAGCAGCTTGTGCGCAAGCACCGCGTCGCGGTCGAACATCTCGTAGAAGTCGCCCATCCGGAAGAAGAGGATGCAGTCGGGGTGATCCTTCTTCGCCTTCGCGAACTGCCGCATCGCGGGTGTCGCGAAGTGGGGGTTGAGCGCGGGGTCGGCCCAC
>CAIOCH010000089.1 GCA_903856525.1 uncultured bacterium
ACCTCGACCTCACCCACCTCGGGCGCGAGTACATGGAGCGCAAGCTCGGCGGCATCATCGAGATCTACCGCAAGTTCGTGGGCGAGGATCCCGCGGAGGTGCCCATGAAGATCTTCCCCGGCGTGCACTACTCGATGGGCGGCCTGTGGACCACCTACACCGCGAAGTCCGACGGCAAGGGCATGGTGCCCGGCGCTCCCAACTCGATGATGACCAACGTCGAGGGCCTCTACGCGTTCGGCGAGGCGAACTACCAGTACCACGGCGCGAACCGCCTCGGCGCGAATGCGCTGCTCTCCTGCATCTTCGACGGACTCTTCTGCGGTGCGGGCGTGGCGAACTACGCGCGCGACCGCAAGTCGGGCGCGGCCGAGGCCGATGCGTCGCTCTTCACCAACGCCGAGAAGCTCGAGACCGACAAGCAGCAGCGGCTCGTCGACTCGCGCGGCACGGAGAACCCGTACCAGATCGCCAAGGAGATGGGCGACGAGATGACCGCGGCCAGCACCGTGGTCAAGGACGCGGCGCGGCTCATGCAGGCGCGGGTCAAGCTCGCGGAACTGCGCGAGCGCTTCAAGCGCATGTCGCTGTCCGACACGGGGCTCTGGACCAATCAGAACCTCTCGTTCGCGCGCGCGACGCACGACATGCTCATCCTCGCCGAGGCGATGATCGAGGGCGGTCTCGAGCGCAAGGAGTCGCGCGGCAGCCACTACCGCACCGACTTCCCGCAGCGAGACGACGCGAACTTCCGCAAGACCACCGTGGCCAAGTACAGCGCCGAGTCGTCGCGTCCGCTGATCTCGTTCGAGGATTTCGACCTGCCGCTCGTGCAGCCGCGCGCCCGCACCTACGGCAAGGTGGGCGGCTGAGCACGCGCTCCATCCGCACGGCACCGCAGGTACAGCGACGCTTCAGACCAACGGCATCCCGGCGCTTCCGCCGGGATGCTGTCGTATGCATGCACGAACTCGCGCAGGAACGCGGGACGCGGCAAAGGGGCGACACCCCACACGCCGACGAGCGCGGGCTTGTCCACGGACGTCACGGCATTCGCACTGCCGCCCGCACCTCGCGCCGATCATCCGACACGCGCCTCGCACTCACGATCCCACCTGCCGCAGCGCGGCCTCGTGCGTGAGGAACACGGCATCAAGCACCGCCGCGGCCTGCGGCGCGAACAGCACCACGCCCAGCAGTCCGAAGAAGAGCACGATCGATCCCAGCACCACGCGGTCGCTGCGCAGCGCATCGAGCGGGCTGTCGGAGCTCCCCTCGTTGGCGCGGCGCCAGAAGCGGTGGATCGCCACGAGCACCAGCGGCGTCAGCAGCGCGAGCCCCGTGGCGCGCGATCCGAAGATCGACTGCGCATGCTCCGAGAGCGCGTAGAAGAGGTACATGAGCGTGGTCATCACCGCCGACACGCCGAGCAGCCACTGCAGCTCCTCGCGCCCGCGGTAGCCGGCCGACGAACTCCACCGGCTCCCCGCGCGCTCGGCGGCCACCAGGTCGCACATGCGCTTGATGAACCCAAGGTAGAGGCAGAGGAAGAACACGCACAGCACGAGCCAGACGCTGATCTGGACATCGATCGCCAGCGCACCCGCGGCCGCCCGCAGCGCAAACCCCGCGGCGATGGTGGTGACATCGACGAAGGCGATGCGCTTGAGGCCGAGGTTGTAGAGCACCTGCAGGAACCCGTAGAGCGCGACGGCCCAGCCGAGTCCCTCGTCCGTGGTGAAGCCCACCGCCAGTGCGCCCGCGATCAGCGTGCAGCCGAGCCCGACCGCCTGCGCAACGGTCACCGCACCCGACGCCACCGGGCGCCGCGCCTTGACGGGGTGCCCGCGGTCCTTCGCCGCGTCGATGGCGTCGTTGATGGCGTAGAACCCGCTTGCGACCAGGCAGAAGGCGACGAATGCCAGCACCACCGCCCCACCCTTGGCCCACACCTCTTCGGCTGTCTGCGTTCGCACCGCATTGGCGGCCCAGAACACGAACGCCAACAGCACGAAGCTGTTCTTGGTCCAGTCGCCAGGTCGGGCAAGGCGGAGGATGTCGCGCGGGTGCGGCATGGGTCGCAGTATGCGTCGCGGTTGGGACCGGAGTTTGAAACCGTGGCGATCTCGGCTCGAACGCCGAACTGATCGCTATCCAGCTTGACCGACGCCCGGGGGCCTCGGGACGGGTGTATCGGCGCTTTGGCGGTCGCGTCCTGAAGCACGCCCCCAAAGGAGCCCTCAAAAGGAGCCCCGAAACGACCGCTGAACCAGGCGGGTTCGCCCATCGCACCGCTTCCCCTCACACTCCGCCCACGCCTGAGCCACTATCATCCCCGTCCCGAGAACCCGTCCCGAGATCCCCATGGTCGCCGACACCGCATCCTCGCCCCAGTCCAGCCCCGCAGGCAAGCGCACCGTCCGATTCCGCATCAAGCGGCAGGATCGTCCAGGCGAGCCCGCCCGCTGGGAGGAGTTCATCGTCGACGTCGAGTCGGGCGCGAATGTGATCTCCTGCCTCCAGCAGATCGCCCTCAAGGGCCGCACCGCCGACGGCAAGGCCACGACTCCCGTCTGCTACGACTCGGGCTGCCTCGAGGAGGTCTGCGGCTCCTGCGCCATGGTCATCAACGGCAAGGCGCGCCCCTCCTGCTCGGCGCTCGTCGACAAGGTGGTCGACGCCGACGGCACCATCACCCTCGAACCGCTCTCCAAGTTCCCCGTGGTGCGCGACCTCGCGGTCGACCGCCAGCGCGCGTTCCACAACCTGGAGCGCCTGAAGGCGTGGGTCCCCGTCGACGGCACCTACCACCTCGGCGCCGGACCGAAGGACACCCCCGAGAACCAGGAGACGCGCTACACGCTCTCCACGTGCATGACCTGCGCCTGCTGCCTCGAGGCCTGCCCGCAGTTCAACCTCGAGGAGAATGCCGAC
>CAIOCH010000090.1 GCA_903856525.1 uncultured bacterium
CCCGAGGCGTTGACCGCGGTCGGGTAGCTCGCACTGCCGTCGCCCACGCTGGTCAGAATGCTGTAGGCGGTCTGAGTGCCATCGCCGACGCCAGAGCCAGCATTGCCCGTGGTCACGACGCTCGAGGGGACGCCCAGGACCGTATTGCCGAGGTTCAGCGCGGTGCCGAGGCCGCGGGCCTCGACGCTGTTGCCGAAGGTGTTGGTGAACGAGCAACCCGAGAAGCTCACG
Organism: uncultured bacterium; assembly: GCA_903856525.1. GTDB lineage: Bacteria > Planctomycetota > Phycisphaerae > Phycisphaerales > SM1A02 > QWPT01. The sequence goes on from CAIOCH010000090.1 coordinate 232, forward strand.
GTGGAGACATCCGAGTAGTTCTTGATGCTGAAGGCGCGACCGTGACCAGCGGGGTTCGTGGTCATCCCCGACGGGCGACGGAAGTTGCCGCTGATCGTGAGATTGGTGAACGTCATCGCGCCTGCGGCTCCGATCGTCGTCGCGGGTGTCGTGATGGTCGACTTGCCGCCGATCGAGAAGCCGTGATCGGCCGGAGTCGCCGTGGAGCCACCGTCGATGGTCACGTTCGAAACCGAGATCGAGCCGTTGAATGCGCCGATGTTCACGTTTCCGTAGTTGCGGTTGCTACCTGCGTAGATCGTCGCATTCGCGCCGTTCTCGGTGAACTGGGAGTTCGAGATCACGAAACCAGTGCTCGAGTTCACACTGTCAGAGTTCGCGAGGACCACGAATCCGAGCTCACGGTTCGCATTGAACTGGCAGCCATCGATCAGGAGGTCCTTCATCATTGGGACCGACGCCTGCGAGGCCACGCGCACGCCGACCTGGTTGTCGGTGAAGGTCGACGAGAGGATCTTCACGTCCTCGTAGAGCGCGCCGTTGAACGAGATGCCCGAGCCAGAGTTGGCAATGGCGGTGACGTTCTCGACGGTGATGTTCTTCACCGGCTGACCCAGGGTGACCTGGTTGAAGAGAATGCCCGAACCATCGTTGCTCGATCCAGTGTTGCCATTCGTGAGGCGGACGTCCTTGATCACGATGCGGTCGCTCGCCGAAGCGCCGATGCGGGCGTCGTTTGCCGGGATGACGCTGATGACCGGCGTGGTAGCCACCGCCGACGTGATGACCGTGCTGGTCGGCGCCGCCGGTGACGCAGCATTCACGCCGCTGCCCGCGCCGTCGAGCGTGATGCGCTTGGTGATCGAGAGATTCTCGGAATAGTTGCCTGCCGCGACGGTGACCGTGTCACCCGCGGTCGCGGCGTTGATGCCCGCCTGAATGGTGTTGTAATAGCCCTGGACCTGTGCGCCTGTCGACAGCCGCACCGGCGGGTAGTTCACGGTGGGCATGTTCGTTGCCGTCGTGCTGGCCAGCGCCGTGAGCTGGTTCGAGTTCATGCCCAGCACGTCCACGGTGATGACCGAGTTGGTCACCATGCGGCCGAGGAGTGCGTTCAGCGACGTGAGCGAATCGGCCGCAGTCGGACCATTGGCAAAGGTCGCAGACGTGATCTGGAGCCCGCCGAACAGCTTGTCGGTGTTCGTGGGGTTCGCGGACATGAAGCTGGCGAGCGACGTGTACGCGCTGCCCGCGGCGTTGATCACGCGCACATCGCCGTTGGCGAAGTCGAGGATCTCGACCGCAGTGACCGAATCGCTGCCGTCGGCAGCACTGTCGGACGAGCCGACCGTGAGGGTCGAGGTGCCCGAGATAGAGCCG
>CAIOCH010000091.1 GCA_903856525.1 uncultured bacterium
CGCGGCCTCCTTCATGTTCGAGAGCTCCTGCTCGAGGCGGCGACGCTCCTGCATCTCGCCGTCGAGCGCGTTGCGCGTCTCGTCGAGCTGCATGGTGAGCTGCGTGTTCTCCTCCTTGAGCAGCGCGACTTCCTTCTTGGCGCCGTCGCATCCGACGAGAACGAACCCCGCCGCGCAGACGGCGAACAACGAAACAACACGACCATTCATCTTGCCTGGCATGGGTGGCATCCCTTCCAAAGAGGCGCACGCGGTCTGCCGAGGTTCCGTCCTCGGCGTGGCGACCATCGAGGGTGGCATTTCAACGCCGATCGCGCGGACGTGCAAGTTCAGCGGGCGGTGAACGCCCGGAATTCCCATCGGGTCTCGGCTCGGGCTCCGGCATCGGACCGGACAGGCGCTCGACCGCAGACTGCAGGCCGCCGTAGAACGCATCGATGGCCGCGATCAAGGGACCACGCGCCACGACGAACAGGATCGCTGCGGCGGCGAGATGGGGACCGAACGGCATCTCGCGGTGGAAGAGCCGGGAGAACCGGCGGAGCAGGAAGGCGACCAGGGCCCAGGCCACCGCGAGGAAGACTGCGACGATGAAGGCGAGGACCGCCACCTTCCATCCGAACGCAGCGCCCACGGCCGCCTGCAGGTGCACGTCACCGAGCCCCATCGCCTCGCGACCAAACCCGAGGGTTCCGAGGATGCGGACCGCCCAGATGATGGCGCCACCGACGATCCAGCCGAGCATGGATCCGCCGAGCAGGGTCATGGGCTGGCACACGCTTTCCGAGGATGTGTAGCCGAGCAGCGCGGCGATGACGCACGCAACCCCCGCTCCGGCAACGCCCGGCAAGAGGAAGGCCAGTTCCGCCACCATCTCACGGCGGGCGTGCGGATAGGGAACGGGCTCGTCGGCCGGGGCACCGCTGCGGGCGTGCGCGTCGGCGTACTCGAACCAGTCGGAGAAGCTCGGGCGCAACCGGCCCGTGGCGAGCAGCCAACGGGATACCCCGAGACCGATCAGGGTCCCGACGCAGGCGAATGCGACGGTCCAGCTGACCACGGGAATGGGCATCTGGTCGCGGAGCGACGGAGACTCGGGCATGAACCCCTGCACCGTCCAGCCCACGAAGGCGATGATCGTGACGCCCGTGGGGATCTCGGGCGGGATGAGCATGGTCTTGGCATCGACGATGGTCATGGCCACGAGGCCGGCGATCGCCATGAGCGCCACCGCGAACGCGGGCCACGACCAGCCGAAGCCCTGGATGCGCCACCAGATGCTGGCGCTGTCGGCGAAGAAACTGCCTTCGGACCTGTCGACCGGTGCAAAGCAGGCGATGTAGGCGAGCGTGAAGAGCAGCGCAACCACCACTTCGACCGCGGGGTACTGCATGCTGATCGGCACCTTGCAGGCACCGCAGCGTCCCCGCAGGAGGAACCACCCGAGGATCGGGAAGTTCTCGTGCCAGCGCAGCCGGTGGCCGCACATCGGGCAGCGCGATGGCGGGGTGACCACCGACTGACCCGTGGGGAGGCGCCACGCCAGCACGTTCAGGAAGCTGCCGACGCAGGCGCCGAACAAGAACACGAACAGCCCACCGACGAGGGTCGGTCCCCACTTGGCGAAGAAGATGCTGAACTCGGGGTCGGACATGGCGGGGATGCGGGTCGGGGTTCCGGTCGGGCGTTGCGTCGGGAGGCGTGGCTTCGGCGATTTCGTTGCCTGCGCTTCAGCCGCCGGCCTGCTCGGCGTCGGCAAGCGAGAGCTCGCGCACCGTGAGCTCCGCCTTGTCGAGGAGCGACTTGCAGTGCCGCAGCAGCTGCTCGCCGCGCTTGTAGGCGGCGAGGCTCTCGGCGAGGCCCACGTCACCCCGCTCGATCGACTCGACGAGCCGCTCCAGCTCCACGACGGCGTCCTCGTAGCCGAGTGCGGCGATGGTGGGATCCTGGGTGGAGGCTGCGTCGGGGGTGGACTTCTTGGCCATGGTGGGGTTCCTAACTGGTGTGGTCGGTGCGAGCATGGATCGCGCTCGGATCCACGCGCACGGGCACCGTGCCGTCGGCGAGCTGCACATCGAGGGCCGCGCCCGCGGGCGCCTGGGCCACGGAGCGCACCAGCGTTCCGTCGCGGCCTGTGACGATCGCGTATCCGCGCTGCA
>CAIOCH010000092.1 GCA_903856525.1 uncultured bacterium
AGTTTGCGGACGCGCGGCACCACCTGGTTGGTGCGCGGACGCGCCGCGGTTGCGTCACGGTTGGTGCCAGGCACCGTTTGAGGTTTCGGGGCCGAAGTAGCGCAGGCAGACGAGCGGCTCGGTCGTCGAGGTGTTGGTGAACGTCACGCCGCGCCTCGCGCCGGCCTCGGTGCAGAAGTACTCGTCGGTCGTGAGCTCGCGGAAGCGGATCAGCCGCGGGCTCGACAGCGGCTCGCCGTTGATCGTGCCTGTGCCCTGCACGCAGGTCAGGCCGTAGGCGCCGTTGTCGGAAACCGTGCACGACGCGCCCGGCTCGACGGTGAGTTCCTTGGCGGTGAAGTACTCGAAGCCGTTCATCTTGCCGTAGATGATCCAGCGGTCGTGCCAGCCGGCGCCCTGCGCGGCGGTCACGGGCTCGAGGTAGCGGTTGGCCTTGAAGTTCGGGTCGACGTTCTTGTCCCAGTCGAGCTGGTCGACGATGAAGTCGAGGTCGCGGTGCTTGTCCTTGGGCATGTCCTTGACGAGAAGCTCCCACGGCACCATGCGGCCCTCGACGAGCGACTGGTACATCGCGAAGACATCGCTGCCCCACTGCGGCTCGTAGGTGCACAGCGAGCCCGGCGCGTGCAGCACGCGCGGCTCCATGAGCCAGCCCGTGCCGACCTTCAGGCGATACGCCTGCGAGATGTCGAGGATGCCGTTGTCGCCCGCGTTCCAGTTCTCGAGGCAGCGGCGCACGTCCTTCCTGGTCGTGCCGGGCACGAGCCCCATGAACGTGTGCGGGAAGTTGTTGCCCACCGGGTTGTGCTGCGGCGGGAAGTAGTACGCCTCGGGCTTGCCCTCTTGGCCCACGAGCGCGGCCTGCGCGTCGTCCTGATGCATGTGGTGCGGGATCGGGCCCATGTTGTCGAAGAACTTCGCGTACACGGGCCACTTGCCGTACTTCGTCCACAGACGCTCGCCGATCAGCGCCGCGCCGCACTCGCGCACGGCCTGGCGCAGCGTGAAGCGCTCGCCGCCGACGACGCAGTACGAGAGACCCTCGTCGGGCGTGCGGTTGTCGTTGGCGGCCTCGGTGGTCGAGCTGAACCAGCGCTCGTCGATGCCGCCGCGATGGAGGCCGTAGGCGTAGGTGTCGGCCGGGTGGAGCTTGATGCGCAGGCCCGGCTGCAGGAACGAGCGCGGCACCCAGCATGGCGCGAGGCGCAGGAGGCCCTGCGTGCGCGCGAGCTCGTGGGTGACGGATGCCGCGACGGCGTCGGTGCGTGTCGCGAGCTCGAGCGTGGTCGTGGGGGAAGCGGCCATGGAGTGAGCAGTATGGCCGATTTTCGCAGGAGCAGGAGCCCCGCTAGGCCATGCGCTTGTACGGCGAATGCTGCCCAGGTCGCGGCGGCACGACCTTGAGGATGCGCACCGACTTCGGGGGCACCGTGACGGTGGTGAAGCCCATCTGCACATTGACCTGCATGGCGTCGGGGCGGTCGTAGTCGAGGGCGTCGCGGAAATCGGTGCCCGCCATGATGCGGCCGTCACGCACGGAGAGCGTCTCGGTGACGGCCACGTCCTCCATGTTGGCGAGCACGAGCACGGTCTCGAGCGTGCGGTCGGTCGTGCGCAGGAACGCGAGCAGCCTGCGCGAGCTCAGGAAGAGCACGTCGCCCTTCGACAGCGCCCGCAGCGAGCGCCGCGTCGAGTAGAGCCGCCGCATGTACGACCACTCCTCGTGGTCGTCGCGCACGAGGTCCCAGCGCATCGGGGCGCGGTTCTCCGGGTCGGCGTCGCCGTCGGTGCCGACCTCCTGGCCGTAGTAGAGATTCGGCGCACCGGGAAGCGCAGCCTGCAGCGTGTGCGCGATGCGGCGCGCGGCGAGGTCGGGCACGAGGCGCGCGAGCCTCGGCGTGTCGTGGTTCTCGAGCGTGCTCCAGCAGCGCAGGATGAACTCGATCCCCGCGTCGTCGACCATGTCCTTGAGGCGATGCGAGGTCGTGTGCCCGTCGACGCGGCCCGAGCAGTAGTCGAGCAGCGTCATGCGCAGGTTCATGTTCAGGATGCCGTCGAGCGCGCGGTCCCAGCCGGCGGGCGCGTTCCAGATCTCGCCGACGACGAGGGCACCCTGCTTCTCCTCGTGCGCGGCCTCGGTCAATTCCCGCAGGAAATGTGGCCCGAGGTCGCTCGCGACGTCGAGCCGCCAGCCGTCGATGCCATCGCGCAGGTAGGAGCGCACGGCGCTCTCGGGCCCGCGCCAGAGGTGGTCACGCACCTCGTCGCGCTCGACATGGAGGTCGGGCAGGTTCGGGACATCGGCCCAACCGCGGTATCCGTTCGGATACTCGCTGCCGATGAAGAACCA
>CAIOCH010000093.1 GCA_903856525.1 uncultured bacterium
CGCGGCTCGTCGAGCTCGGTCGGCCGCCTGGTGAGCGCATCGCAGGGCGTCTACCAGATCGTGGCCCGCGGCTCCACCAGTTCGAGCGACTACGGCGAGTACGACACGAGCTCGATCGACAAGACCGCGCGCGTGGTGGTCACGCTCGAGTACGAGGTGCAGTAGCGGGGCCGGGGAGTCCGATCATCGCCGCTGCGCCCGATCATCGGGCCGCCGGGGTCAACCCCAGTGCGAGAGCAGCGCCGCAAGGTCCGCGGCATCCACTGCGCCGTCGCCGTTGAAGTCGCACGCGCACACACCCGTCGCCGGGTCGGGGTCCACGCACGGTCCCCACGAGGAGAGCAGCGCCGCGATGTCGCGCGCGTCCACCGCGCCGTCGAGGTTCACGTCCTCGGCGGAACGGGTCTGCCGCGCCGCATCGAACGCCGAGATCACACCGTATCCGCGCACGAACAGTGGGTCGGGCATGGCGTTCTCCACGAAGTCGCCCGCGGTCGAGAAGAGCGCGGTGCGCAGCGATGCCACCGTGTGGTCGCGCCGCGCCTGCAGCACGAGCGCCGCCGCGCCCGCCACGAGCGGCGTCGACAGACTCGTGCCGCTCACCGCCTGATAGCCGCTCGCGTTCGTCGAGTGCACCGTGGCCACGGCAACGCCGCACGCCATCACCTCGGGTTTGAGGCGTCCGTCGGCGGTGGGGCCGTCGGAGCTGAACCCCGCGGTGGTGCCGTTCACGTTCACGGCACCGCAGGTGATCACATCGAACGCATCCGCCGGCGCGATCAGCCGCTGCGTGGCGGGATCGGCGTCGTTGCCCGAGTTGCCCGCGGCGGTCACGCACACCAGGCCGTTCTGGGTGGCGATGTTCACCGCGCGCGTGGTGATCGCGGTCAGTCCGTCGAGCTGCGCGGGTGTGTACCAGTCGATGTAGCCGAGCGAACTCGTGGCGATGTCGGCGCCCTGGGCCTCGATGAACTCGAGCCCGGCCACGTAGTAGTCCTCCTCCACCACGGTCTCGGACGCCACGACCTCCGTCTTGGCCAGCACGAACTGGGCGGCGTACGCAGCGCCGATCGCCTCGCCCGGGCGATACGCCGCCAGCGTGCCCAGGATCCAGGTCCCGTGGTCGTGCTGCCCAGCGGGATCGTCGGCATCGATGCCCGTGCTCGCGTCCTGATCGATGAAGTCCCACTCCGCCAGCACCTGGAGCGGATGCTCCGCAGACTGGAACGCCGCGTGCCCGCGGTGGAACCCCGTGTCGAGGACGCCGATCACCATGCCCTCGCCGCGCAGCCCGCGCGCGTGCATCGAGGGAACATCGATCTGCAGCAGTTGCGCCGCGGTGAATCCGTAGCCGGTGCCCGCGACGCCGCCGTCGCCGCCCAACGGCTGCGCGTCCAAACGTTCGCCACGCGACGCGCGCAGCGGCCAGGCTTCGCGCACGAAGGGAAGGCGCAGGATCCGGCGGAGCTCCTCCTCGGTCGCGTCGACGGACACGCCGTTGAGCCAGCGGCTCTCGGTGCGGTAGTCGGCACCCGATGCACGCACCGCGGCCACCCGCGCGGGGTCGACGGGCAGATCGCGCGCGTCGACGAGCCCGGGTGCCTGGCGCATCCGCCGGCGGCGCTCCAGGGCGCGCTCGGTGAGCGGCGTGTCCTCGGGAGCGATGTGCTTCGGGGCGCCATTGGCACCGCGCGCTTCCCGCGGCATCGGCTTGTCGGTGAACCCGATCCAGTACGCGGTGCGCGCCAACTCGGCATGCGCGACGGGTGCTGGCGCGCGCGCCGCCGTGTCGGCCGGCAGGCACAGCGCAGCGAGCAGGGGCACAACCGAGAGTGCAGCGGGGAGCATTCCTCCAAGGTAGCCCGATTTCAGACGATGCGAAGTCGATTCGCGGTCGCGTGCGCCGATCGGTGGCGCTGAAGCGCAATCCCCGCGCCTGCACCTGCACACGGCGCACCCCGCTGGCTCTAGAGTGCCGCGGTGGATCCCACGCAACTCTCCATCGAGGTTCTCGGAGGCATTCTCGTCGGGCTGAGCCTCGGGCTGGTTGGTGCGGGTGGCGCCATCTTCTCGGTGCCCATCTTCGCGTTGGTCCTCGGTCACCCCATGCAGACCGCGATCCTCGAGGCCCTCGCGGTCACGGGGATCGTCGCTGCGTTCAGCTCCCTGGCCGCCGCGCGCGCCCGGCGCGTGGAGTTCGCCACCGCGCTCGCGTTCCTCATTCCCGGCATGGTGGGTGCCTGGCTGGGCGGTCCCATCGGACGGTGGCTGCCCGATGAGGTGCAGGCGGGGCTCTTCAGCGTCATCGCCGCATTTGCCGCGGTCCGCATGCTGCGTTCCGCGCAGCAACCTTCCGGATCCGACGGCACAGCTCCGCGCGCGTCGCTGGCCAAGGGTGCGTTCGTCGGCTTTGCGATCGGCATCCTCACATCCATCATCGGCGTCGGCGGCGGATTCCTCCTCCTGCCCGCACTCACGCTGCTTGCGCGGCTCGACATCTCCCGCGCCATCGGCACCAGCCTGGTGGTGATCACCGCCAACGCCGCCATGTCGCTCGTCTCGAACAGCGTGCACGATCCCGCGGCGTTCGAGGCCATCGCCTGGTCTGCGGTCGCCATCGTGGCGGCCTGCGGTCTCGGCGGGAGCATCCTCGGCACGCGGCTCGCGGCGCGTCTGCCCGCGGTGGCCCTCAAGCGCATCTTCGCGAGCCTCCTTCTCGGTGTCGCCGCGCTGTTTGCCCTCGAATCGGCGGGAGTCACACGGGTCCGCGCCGGCGCCTCCGCTTCACCGCGCGAGGCGGCCGAGTGACGCATTGAGGTCGCGCGGAGCCGCGCGCGCCCGGTACTTGAGATTCCGCTGCGCCGTCACGACAATCGCAGCATGACGAAGTGGTTCGCCGTGCTCCTCGCGCTTGTGTGCGTCGTACCTGCGTGCGCCGATGCTCGGCCCAACATCATCCTCTTCCTCGTCGACGACCTCGGCCAGCAGGATGTGTCGGTGCCCATGCTCGACGCGAAGTCGGCGCTCAACGCGCGCTACCGCACGCCAAACCTCGAGCGGCTCGCCGCCCGCGGCGTGCGCTTCTCGAACGCCTACGCAGCCGCGCCCGTGTGCACGCCGTCGCGCACGGCCATCCTCAGCGGCCAGTCGCCGGCGCGCACCCACATTACCTACTGGACGCTCGAGAAGGACACCGACACCTCGTCGCGCCATCCGCGGCTCGATCCACCCAAGTGGGCGGTGAACGGCCTGCAGCCATCTCCGGCGCTGCTGCCCGCGCTGCTGCGCGCGGCGGGCTACCGCACCATCCATGCGGGCAAGGCGCACTGGGGCGCGCGGGGTACCGCGGGATCGGATCCGCTGCAGATGGGATACGACCAGAACATCGCCGGCCACGCCGCGGGGGCTCCGGGGAGTTTCCTCGGCACCGACCACTTCAAGGATGCCGCCCGCAAGCAGCGGGGAAAGCTCGCGCCGGACGCCGCGCCTCCCAGTGTGTGGGATGTGCCGGGACTCGCCGCGTGGCATGGCAAGGCCGTGTGGCTCGACGATGTGCTCGCGCGCGAGGCCGCCGATGCGATCACGGCGTCGGTGCGCGACGCGAAGCCCTTCTTCCTCACCTTCTGTCCGTACGGCGTACACACCCCCATCATGGAGGACGCGCGCTTTTCCGGCGACTATCCCGAGCTCGACCCCACCGAGCGGGCCTACGCCACCATGGTCGCCGCCATGGATCACGCGCTCGGCACGCTCGTCGAGCGCTGCACGGAACTCGGTGTGCTCGAGTCGACGGTGATCGTGTTCACCTCCGACAACGGCGGTCTTTCGGCGCATGCGCGCGGTGCGGCGCCCGATGGAGTCACGGCACACACCCACAACGCGCCGCTCCGCTCGGGCAAAGGCGCGGCGTACGAAGGCGGGATCCGCGTACCGCTCGTCGTCGCGGGTCCGGGCGTCCGGCCGCGCGTCACTCCGGAATCGACGCCGGTCGTCGGCACGGATCTCTATCCCACGATCCTGTCGATCGCGGGTGCGCGGGTGGCGGCGGACGCCATACCCGACCGGATCCCCGACCGGATCCCCGATCGAATCCTCGACGGCGTTGACCTCTCGCCGCTTCTCGCCGGCTCCGCGGCGATCGCCGAGCGCACGATCCTCTTCCACCAGCCCCACAAGTGGGGGCCGGAAGGCCCGGGCATCGAGCCGTTCAGCGCCATCCGGCGGGGCGACTGGAAGCTCATCTGGTTCCATGACGCCGCCGCGCCTGGCCCGCGCATCGAGCTGTTCGATGTCGCGCGCGATCCCTCCGAGTCGCGGGAGTGCTCGGCGAGCCAGCCGGGCACGTTCGCCGAGATGGCCGCGGCGCTGCGCGAGGCGCTGGATCGGACGGGTGCGCAGCTGTCCGTCGATCGCATCCTCGGAGCCGAAGCGGGTTTCCGCGCCGCCACCCGCTGACCACAGGTGCCGCCCGCGCCGCTTCTGGCGGGCCGAATCTCCGAAGATTCGCAGTTCCCCCGTCAACAACCATCCGCTACATTCACGGAGTGCAGCCCGCTCCGCCGCCGCCGCCTGCGCCCGACGACTTCACGCTGCTCCTCAACCGGGCTGCGGGTGGTGATGGTCTCGCGACAAACGCCGTCTGGTCCCGCGCCTACGAGGAACTGCTGGCCATGGCGCGCGGCATCCGGCCCGCGGTCGACTCGTCCAGCGCGCACGCGCCGAGTCCGACCACGATCATCCACGAGTCGTTCATGAAGACCTTCGGGCCGGGGACGGTGGCCAATCGGGGTGGTCGTCCCGCGTGGGACAGCCGAGCCCACTTCTTCGGGTCCGTCGCCCGCGCCATGAGCCAGTTCGTCATCGACTGGCGCCGTGCGTCGCGCCGCCGCAAGCGGGGTGGGGGCGAGCGACCGGTGAGCTTCGACGATTCGCTGCGGACTGCGGAACCCGTCCGCGGAGCGCCGCCGGAGCTCGACGAGTTCTTCGTCGACGCTGCGCCTGCGGTCGTGGCCGCCTTGGCCAACCTGCAAACCCGTGCGCCCGAAATCGCGGATGTCGTATGGCTCCGCTGCGTGGCAGGACTGTCCCTCGAGGACACAGCGGTCGTTCTCGGCATCCGTCCCCGGACGGTGTCGAAGCGCTGGAACCTCGGCCGGGCGCTCCTGCGGCGCGACCTTGCGCGGCTGGATCCGTCGGACGGCGATGCCCGCGATGCGGCCCCGCGGTGAATCCCCGCGCAGCCTCCGCAGACCGCACCGATGACCGAGCCACCCGCCGACCGTGATCCACACCGCGACCCGCACGACGACCTCGCCGACCTGCTCGACGAGGCCCTCGCCCGCGATGGCGATGCCCGGGAGCAGTTCCTGCGCGAGCTCGAGGCGCGCGATCCCGCCCGTGGCCACGACCTGCGCGAGCTGATCGCCATGCTGCCCGACGCCGAGCCCCGCGAGGTGGCCGAGCGCGTCGAGCGTGGCGAGCAGGACCCGTTCGTCGGCGAGCCAGCGGTGGGCGAGACGCTCGGCGGCTGCGTGATCGAGTCGATCCTTGGCCGTGGCGGCATCGGCACGGTGTTCGGCGCCCGACAGCTCGATCCGCCCCGTCCCGTGGCGCTCAAGGTCCTGCGGCTGGCCAACGCCCGCGCCAGCCACCTGCGCCGCTTCCGCACCGAGGCGCACGCGCTCGGCCGGCTCGTTCACCCAGCGCTCGCGCGCATCTACGCCTCGGGCACGGCCGTGCGCGAGGGCATCGAGCTGCCCTACATCGTCATGGAGCGCATCGACGACGCGCGCAACTTCGTCGAGTGGGCGCGCGGCGACAAGCGGCTTTCCCGCCGCGACATCGCCCGCTGCATGGCGCGGGTGTGCGATGGCATGCAGCATGGCCACAGCCGCGGCGTGATTCACCGCGACCTCAAGCCCTCCAACATCCTCGTGGCCACCGACGGCACCCCGCACATCATCGACTTCGGCGTGGCGCGCCTGGTCTCGGCCGATGCCGACGCCCCCAACGACACCATCGCCGGCTCGCTCATCGGCACGCCCGCCTACATGGCTCCCGAGCAGTTCGAGCTCGCGCCCGGCGAGATCGACACCCGCATCGACATCCACGCCCTCGGCGTGATGCTCTACGAGGCCGTCGTCGGCCGCCGACCCTACGACATCCCACGCCACCTCTACTTCGACGCCGCACAGATCATGCGCGACTCGGTCGCCGCGCCGCCGCACCTCGCCGACGCCACGATCTCCTCCGACCTCTCGGCCATCATCTCCAAGGCCATGGCCAAGGACCGCGAGCGCCGCTACGCGTCCATGAGCGAGTTTGCCGACGACCTGCGCGCCTATGTCGACGGAGCCAGCGTGCGCGCGCGCCCCGAGTCCGGCGTGGAGCGCCTCGTGCGCGCGGTGCGACGGAATCCCGCCTGGTCCACGGCCATCGCGGTCACCTTCGCCACGCTCGCGGCCAGCACCTTCATCACCCAGCGCTCCTACCGCGAGTCGGAGCGCCAGCGCATCCGCTCGCGCACCGAGCTCGCCACCATCGAGGCGGAGCGCGGGCTGATCCCGATCAGCGGACCCGTGCCGCTGGATCTCTCGGTCATCGACCCTCCGCTCGTCGCAGGCATGCTCCGCCGCGAGATCGACGACACCAGCCGTCCCGCCATCGATGTGCTCGCCGGCAACCTCATGGCCGGCGCGCTGTCACCCGATGGACGCCGGTGGCTGGCCACCAGCGACGGCGATGCCTTCGCGGTCATTGACATGATCACCGGCGAATCGCCCGTGCGGCGCACCAGCGGCAGCGTGCAGATGTACGCCGCGGGCTTCTCGCTTGACGGCAGCCGCACCTTCGCCGGCGAGGGTACGGGAAAGCTCATCGAGCTCCTGCCGGGTGGCGGCAGCACCGAGCTCGGCAACTACATGCAGATCTTCCGCGGCATCGTGCCCGCGGCCGACGGCGACCGGCTGCTGCTCATGTCCGCGAGCCACATCGGGGTGCACCGACTCTCGACGGGCAAGGCGGAGTTCCTCTCGGTGTCGGACGGCATCGCCCTCGGTTCGCTTGCGTGGAACGGAAAGGGGCGCGCCTTCGCAGTGCTCGGCGACCGTTCGGTGCGGGCCTTCGATGTACCCGAGACGGGGGCCCCGCGGCCGATCGACGGGTTCTCGGTGGACACCCTCGACGCGCGCGCAATCGCCGTGTCGCCCGACGAAACGCGCATCGCCGTGGGTACCAATGGTGGTTCTGTGCTCCTCTGCGACGCTTCGACCGGGCGGACGCTCCATCGCGCCGACACCCGCCACGCCATCTGGTCGCTCGCGTTCTCGCGCGACGGCCGCACGGTGTACGCGGGCGATCGGGCCGGCCGCATCCACACCTTCCGCAGTGAGAACGCCGCGCCGCTCGAACTGCGCTCGGCCTACTCGCCCGAGCCCGTCTGGGCCCTTGGCGAGGCGGTCGACGGCACGCTTGTGGCGAACATCGGTGGAAAGGTCGAGTTCTGCGACGTCACCGGACGCTGGGCGCTGACCCCCGAGCCACTGCCTCGCGCGGCGCTCGCGGCGCGGGTGATCGGTCCCTCGACGGTTCGGTCGATCTGCTCGGACGGCGAGGTCCGCGACCTCGATCTCGGCATGGGGCGCTGGACCACGACCACCCACGGTTCGCTCGGTCCATGCCAGGTGGCGGCGCTCAGCGACGATGGCCGATGGGTCGCGTGCCTGCAGGGCGCCACGCTCGTCATCGTCGACCTCGAGTCCGGCGCCCGACGCACCGTGGGCGCGCCCGAGTCGCAGCGGGGCAGGTCCTTTCGCCTCGTGTGGAATCCCGACGCCACCCTGCTGGGATTCGTGGGATGGCAGGTGGTGCGGATCTACGACCGCGAAGGCGCGCTGCGGGCCGAGACGGGCCTCGACATGCGCGAGTACGCGCGGATGGCGTGGTTCGCCCCCGATCGGTTCGCCGTGCTCTCGGGCGTCTTGGGGCTCCACGAGTGCAGTGTCACCATGGACTCGATCACCGCAACCAGCAGGGTGATTCCGTCCGCGGCGGTCATGGTTCGGTCGGGTGGCCGGTGGATCCTGCCCTCGCTCAGCGGCAGCGTCGCGGTCTCGGCGCCGGGTGGTTCGGAGCAGATTCCGTCCAGGATGGACCAGTACCCGATCGTCTTCTACCGCCACCGCGACTATGCGCTCTCGGGCGAGATCTCGCCGGACGGCCGCATCCTCGCGTCGGGCGGCGCCGATGGCACGATCCGCCTCTGGTCGCTCGAGAACGGCGAGGGCATCACGGTCTTCACCGCCCACTCGCAGCAGGTCTCGTATGTCCTCTGGCTACCCGACGGCTCGGGGATCGTGTCGATCGGCAACGGCGGCGAGGTGCGGCTCCACGACTCGGTCCCGCGCGCGGAGCGCATCGCCCGCGATGCGGATCACGACTCGACGGCGAACCCGCGCCCCGCGTACGGCCAGTAGCCGCCGCGCATGTTGAGCACGGAGAAGCCCGCGCGCGCGAGGTACGCCGCGGCGCGCGCGCTGCGGTTGCCGCTGCGGCAGTAGCAGACGACGGTTCTGTCGCTCGGGATTTCACCAAGCCGCGCCCGCAGGTGCGTGTAGGGGATGTGCAGCGCCGCAGGCAGGTGTCCCGACGCGAACTCCGCGCAGGTGCGCACATCGACCACCGTCACCTCGCCGCGCTCGACGAGTTCGTGCACGCGCACGGGGGACACGTCGTCCACGCCCGCCGTCGCGAAGGTCCCCGTTGCCAGCGCCGACACGGTGCGTGGCTCGACGAAACCCTCGATCGCATCCGGCGCGACGCCGACACGCAGGAGCACGCGCGCGATCTCCGCCACCTTCGACCGCTCCGCGATGAGCACGATGCGGTCGTCCTCCTCCAGATAGTTCGCCACGGTGGGGCCGAACGACCGCTCGAAGGGCGCGCTGATCGCGTAGGGCAGCCGCGTGTCGAGGTAGTCGTTCCACGGACGGGTGTCGACGACGGTGAACTCCGGTCGCTCGCAGCGCGCGGCGAAGTCCTCGGCGGTGAGTTCGCGCACCTCGGGAACGCCCGCGAGGGCGCGCGCCCCCGACTCGTTGAGCTTCTTGACGCGCGCGAAGTAGGGGGGCGGCGGACTGTTGCCCGCGAGCATGGTGGCGGTGAACTCGCCGGCGTCGGCGTGGCTGCGCAGCGCGTGGTTGATCACGCGCTCGATGCCGAGGGTGGTGGCGGGAAGCCGGCAGATCGAGCGCCCGCACTCGCTGCCCGCGCCGTGGCCTGGGAGCACCTGCGTGTCGGCCGGGAGGTCGCCGAGGGTCGCGAGCGAGTCGCGCATGCAGTCGACCGCCTCGCGCAGCGTCATGCCCTCGGTGGCGAACGCCCCGAGGTCGGGCCGCCCCACGTCGCCCGCGAAGAGGAAGTCGCCCGAGAAGAGCAGCGTGGTGCCGCCGCGCGTGCGCACCAGCTCGAAGGTGAGGCTCTCGCGCGTGTGCCCCGGGGTGTGCCGCGCCGTGAAGGCGAGCTCGCCCACGCGGAATCCATCGCCCGCATGGAGGCGCACGATCTCGGCACCCGGCGCCAGACCGCCCGCGTGCATCCACTCCGCCTCGGGACCCTCGGCGCTCACGTACGCCCGGACGGCGTGGTGGCTCACGAACCCGCACACGCCGCTCACGAAGTCGGCGTGCACGTGCGTCTCGGCCACGGCCACGATGCGCATGCCCTCGGAGGCGGCGAGCGTGAGGTAGCGGTCGATATCGCAGCTCGGATCGATGACGATCGCCTCTCCGGTGGATGGACATCCGACCAGGTACGAAGCCTGCGCAAGGTGCTCGTCGTAGATCCGCCGAAGCAGCATTCCGAGAGTCTACAGGAGCGCCGACGTGATTGGAGTGCCCGGCTTTGCCGGGCGAATGCGTGGAGTGCCCGGCTTCGCCCGGCGAGTGGGTGGAGCGCCAGGCTTCTCCCGTCGCGCGTACAGTTGACGCCTTCCGATGCGCCCGACCGACGCCCACCCGCATGCCGACTCCACCGGCCTCTCCCAGAGCGACCGCTTTGTGACCACCCTCGCCCGCATGCTGCACGAGGCGGGCACGCCCGCGCACCGCCTCGAGGGCCTCGTCTCCAGCTGCGCCGAGCGGCTGGGGGTGCGCGTCTCCGTCTTCTCGCTGCCCACCTGGATCCACATCTCCCTTGGCGAGGAGGGCGCCCAGCGCGCCGTCAACTTCCGCGTCGACCCGGGCTCCCCCAAGCTGGCCATGCTCGAGGAGAGCTACCTCGTGGCCGACCGCGTGGCCCGCGGCGAGCTCGACGCCGAGCAGGGCAACACCGCCCTTGCCCGCGTGCGCAGCCGCCTCGTGCCGCCGCCCGCGTGGCTCACGTGCCTCGGATACGCCCTCTTCTCCATGGGCGCTGCGTTCTTCCTCGGCGGATCGTGGGGCGAGATGTTCGCGGCGCTGCCGATTGGATTCACGGTGGGCGCGTCGATCGCCCTCGCCGCCGGCCGACGGGAGCGGGAGCTCCTCGC